>CASFRQ010000234.1 GCA_949296785.1 uncultured Alphaproteobacteria bacterium | reverse complement strand
TTTGGTGAATTTCATCCGCTTTTTGTTTTTGTTCTTCTGTCAGATTTAACTCTTTGGATAAGTCCGGAAACTTCCTTTTATCCTCTGCTTTTTTGTTTCTCATTTCCCTATGATCCATTTTATGGAAAGAATCTTCTCCCGGAAAAGGAGCGGGAGGAGGCATAATCCCTTCTTCAGGCAGAGGCATCCCTTCAACAACGGGCATGCCGTCAGGAGCGGGCATCGGCCCTCTGTCCTCGTCCCCAAAAGCAGAAGGCGGGGGTAAGTCCGGCTTTTCCTGGGCGAAAGAGGCATATGGCGCGGCGGCGATGAGGGCGCCGGCCGTTAAAATCAAAATTTGTTTTTTCATTTTTCTTCTCCTTTCAAAAAAGATAATTGTTGCGCTAAAATTTTACGTGCGGCAAAAAGCCGAGATTTAACGGTTCCTTCCGAAATTTTTTCTTTTTGAGCGATTTGCGCGTAACTCATTTCTTCAAATTCATAAAGGACGATTACTTTCCTCATTTTCTTTGGAAGGCGGTTAACGGCTTTTAAGATGATTTTTTGCCGTTGCAGGGAGGTGAGTTCCTCTTCCTGAGATAATTGAGGCGCCAGGATTTCTTCATTTTCCAAAGGGTTTTGTCTAAGAGCTGTTTGATACTCCTTTGACCTGAAGTAATCCCGGCATAAATTAACGGCCAAGGCGGACATCCAGGCGGCAAATTTCCCTTTCTCCTTATAGGAAGGGAGGTTTTCCCAAGTTTTAAGGTAAATTTCCTGTTCCAGATCTTCATTAAAAGAACCGGTCATCCGCTTTATAATGGCGCGGATTCTGCTTCTGTTCTGCTGAATGATTTTTTCCATCTAAATGACCTTTAATAAACCATACTCATCGGTCGGCAGTCCGATTTTCTGGAAGGAGGATTCTTCGGAAATGCCAAAATATCCCTCAAAGACAGTTGTATCATACAAGTCGGCGTACAGACTATTTAGACTTTCGTATGAAACAGGTTCTTTTTGCAGGGGAAAAAGAACAGTTATCGCCAGAAAGGCAAAAGTTCCCGCTAAAAAACGCACCTGTTTCTTTTTTCTTTTACGGATAAAATAGAGAGGTTTCGCTTCCGCAAGCAGTAATGAAATATTGTTCATGGCATTTTCTCCTTACACAAGAGTATAACGCTTTTTTCAGAAAAAAGTTCATTTTATTTAAAATAAAGGATAAATTTTTGTAAAAAAATATTGACATAAAAAAATAGACGGCTTATAATACACTCATCTTAGCAAATGCGGGAGGGTATAATGAATCAGTTTGAAGCGAGAGAGTGCATGAATGAGGCCTGTATTTTCAATGATATGGCTAAGTTTAAAGAAGCAATGGATAACGGTGTTGATTTAAAAAACGAATGGGATAATTTTATCCAGACAACTCTCAAATACAAATCTGCGGAAGTTTTTATGGCTCTTCATAAAAGCGGATTGCATATTGAAGAAAAGGATTACGGCGCGGTATGGGATTTTTTGAAGCAAAAGGCGCCAGATGATAAAACAAAAAGGATGCAGGGAATCGTCAGTACGGCTTTAAGACTGAAAGTTTTGTCTGTTGCCAGGCGAAACAGAATTAACAAAACCCGCGAAGGATTTCCGGCTCCTATGGTGAGCGAGGCGTTGAAGGTTTATTCCAAAAGTGCCGGAAGGTAAATTCTTTTCAGGCTTGTTTTAATGCCGTAAGTATTATTGAAAAATATAAAAAACGCTGAACAGAGGTTCGTGTCAGCGTTTTTTTATGCTTGAAAAGAATTTTTAGTTGATTTTTTTTATAAAACGGGTTATTCTATCCTTGTCTTGGAAACGAGACTATGACGCTAAACGAGGAACGAAATAGGTGTTATGGACCCGGGGGCGGTACCCGGCACCTCCACCATTTTTTTAGAAGAGGGAAAATTTTCCTTTTTTGTGAAGAAAGGTTTTTCAGGGGGTGAAACAGGATTGACATGCATAGTAAAGGTTTTTTCTTGCGTCCGGCATTGTACCGCCGTTATCGGGCTGTTATAATAAATGCGAACGATAATTTCGCTCCGGTTGCCGTTGCTGCTTAATTAGCCGCAAGGTGACAACTTAAATTCCCGGAGCATTGAGCGTTCCGGGTGGGGTTTGGGGTTTCCTAGCAACAGAAAACTCCGCTTTTTTTATGTTTTTTGGAAGGTTTCTTTCCGGTGGGTTTTGAATGTCTGGCAAGATGAAAAAATATAAAAAAGGCAAGGAAGCCGAGCTTTAAAGAACTTCTGTTTCTAAAGCGTTTGCGAAAAAAATGAGGGAGGAGAAGAAAGCTTTCGTAAAAAAGTGTTCGGATAAAAAGAATGTCTGAATTTTTCCGAAAATATTTTTTGCCGGAAAAGAAGGCAGGAAAAGTCCGTGCTTCTTAAAAAATGGAAAGACAGGACCGTGATAAAAAAATGAACGGAAGGATGAAAAGTAAGGAATAAAAATATTTCCGAGGCTTTTGAGGATAAAAATTTTTTTCAAAGCTCATTCAGTTTTTTCCGGGTCAGAAGGTTTTTGAGATTGAAATTAAAAAAGAGGCTGTCGGAAAAAGGCCGGTTGAGGAAAAAAGGAAGGAAAAAAGGTGTCTTCATTCATTGATTATTCTCAGTATATTCAGGATGCTTTGCTCCAAATGGTTCGCAGTATTCTTGAAAAAGTTGAAAAAGAAGGACTGCAGGGGGAACACGCGTTTTATATTACTTTTAAAACAGGGGCTCGTGGTGTGGAAGTGCCGGATTTTTTAAAAGCGGCTTATCCCGACGAGGTGACGGTTGTCTTGCAGCACCAGTTTGAAAATTTGAGGGTTGCCGAGGATTTTTTCAAAGTGGATTTGAGTTTTTCAGGCACATATTATTCCTTGATAATTCCTTTTGATGCTATTTTGTCATTTGCGGACCCGTCGGAACAGGTAATATTTCAATTTTACGATCGCGCCGGCGGAAAAGAGGAGGAGCCGGTTCGGGAAAATATTTCTTCCGAGAGGTTTGAAAACGCCGATGTGTTGTCAAAAGAAGAAAAAAGAGAGCTGTTTAACCATGAAAGTGAAAAGGTCAGGAAAGAAAAAGCGGCAGTCTCTTTAAAACATGCTCCGGCCGAGTTGATAGACTTTGAATCTTTAAAAAAGAAAAAGAAGAAACTATAATATTTAACAGAGGAATTTTATGAAAAAGCATTCCGTGAAAATTTTTTCCCATCCGACATCCTTCTGCATGGAGGACGAATTTTGGGACGCTTTACAGTTTATTGCGAAACAGTCGGAACATTCCTTATCATCCTTAATTGAATATGTGGATGAGAACAGAAACGGTAAAAATTTGTCCAGCGCTTTGAGGGTCTTTATCTTAAAATGGTTCCAGCAAAATGCTTCCCGTCCTCTTTTTGAGGATTTGGAACAAAAAGAAGAAACTTACACCGGTA
>CASFRQ010000233.1 GCA_949296785.1 uncultured Alphaproteobacteria bacterium | reverse complement strand
GCGGGGCAGTTTGTCAAAAAAGAAAAATCCGATGAAACTACGGCAATCGGCAGCCTTTCTTATAAAAACGAAATACGGCTGAAAAAAGGCATTTTGTTGACGCCGAAAGCCCGTTTAGCCTTCTCATATGATATAAAACGCGAAAACGGTTCCTCTTCCGTATTCTTAACAAACGGCGCATCATATTTAATTGAGGAGGAAAAGCTCTCCAAATTTCAAACATCTTTTTCTCTGCAGGCAGATTTTCAAGCCGGCAACGCCGTCTTAAACTTCGGATACGGAGCGGATTTTAGGAAACATTACCAAAATCATTCTTTCTTTGCGGGCATTTCTTACCTTTTCTGAAATTTGAAACAGTTTTTCTGAAGACCCCGTTATTCTTCGGCAACATCCTTGCGTTTTTTCTCCAGAACGCCTGTCAGTAAATTTTCCCACTTGTTCCAGATGATTTCCGGACTGTACGCTTTTATCTTCAACTTGCCGGCCGTTCCCATCTTTTCCCTCAAATCAGAGTTATCCATCAAGACGGATAAAGCTTTGGCAAAATCTTCCGGCGTTTCCCGTACCAGAAAACCTGTTTTCCCGTCTTCAATAAGTTCATTCACGGAAGAACATACCTTTAGCCCCACGCATGGAAGCCCGACGGACATCGCTTCCGCCACAGCCAGTCCGAACCCTTCCGAAATAGATGAAAAAGCGCAAATATCCGCCCTTAAAAGCTCCTTTAAAGGCTCTGAAGTCATTCCTTTTAGAAAAACCTTCTCTTGCAATCCGTTTTCATTGATAAGCCGGATGATTTCTTCCGTATACGCAGGACGTTGCTGTCCCCAAAATTCAACTTGCCATTGAGGATACTTCTCTTTTAAAAGGGCGAAAGCGCGGACAACCAATTCCTGATATTTCATCTTTTCCACTCTGCCCTGCATCATGACAGTGTATTTATCTTTCGGAGAATAGGAAACATTTTCTTCCTGTTGCGTAACGGCGTTGGGGATGCAAAAAACAGGTCCTTTATAATAACGACGTACTTTTCCTTCAAAAGCGGAGGTTAAAATCTGGCAGAATGATACTTTTTCCAGCTCATCTTTTAAAAAATCCATTCGTTTTACCCACGGCGCGTTAAATTCATAATCAATATTGTTATGAAACATCAGTCCGACAGGAATATCGTAATTTTGCTCATACAAAATATCCATTATATCTTTTAAACAGGCACCGATAATAATATCCGGCTGCCAAGCGTCTATTTCTTTTTTTAACCTGCATGAAGAGGCATAATATTCATTAAAACATTTATTCTTTTTCAAAAAAAGAGGGCTGTTCCTTCCGCGGCCGAAGATATGCATTAAAGCTCTCCTTACCCCTCGCAGTCTCGTCCCTCCTATGTTTTTAAAATATACTTTTTCGGATAAAGGATACCGGAGTTCTTCTTTTTTTCTTTCGTTTGTCAGTAAAAAGACTTGATGTCCTCTTTTTGTCATCTCATTGGAAAAACTTGTCAGTATTCTCTCAACGCCTCCTCGGGAACCGACAAGACCCATTCTGCGGTAAATAAGTATTTTCATTTTATACTCCGACACAACTAAAAAAGAAGGTAAAAGTTGTTATCAGGATAATAGCTTACATTAAAAAGTCAAGAATTAAGAAGCAGGAAGGGAAACTTATCCCTTCCCGCTTTTTTACCGACTTTGAAAGTTAATTTTTGAACTGCCGAAAAAACAGTTTTTACTTTATTTCCAGACCATCCTTTCCGGCGGAGATTTCAACCGTGGAGTTATCCTTAATATCCCCGGATAAAAGCTTCATTGCCAAAGGATTTTCCAACTCCTGCTGTATCAGGCGTTTTAACGGTCGCGCGCCGAATTCGGCATTGTAACCGTTTTCCGCCAGCCAGTCTTTGGCCTTGTCATCCAAATGCAGCCGAATATGCCGCTCTTCCAAACGTTTTTGCAATCTTGCCAGCTGAATATCCGCAATGGAACGAATATGTTCTTTTTGCAAAGGATGAAAAACGATAATCTCGTCCAACCGGTTAATAAACTCCGGACGGAAGAAAGATTTGACAATCGTCATAACATCCTTGTCGCTTTGTCCCGTTCCGAGATTGGATGTCATAATCAGGAAAGTGTTTTTAAAGTCCACCGTCCTTCCCTGCCCGTCCGTCAAACGGCCGTCGTCCAACACCTGCAACAGGACATTAAAGACATCCGGATGCGCTTTTTCCACCTCGTCAAACAACAAAACCTGATAAGGCCGGCGTCGCACGGCTTCCGTCAGAACGCCGCCTTCGTCATAGCCGACATATCCCGGAGGAGCGCCGATAAGCCGTGCAACCGAATGTTTTTCCATAAATTCGGACATATCAATCCGCAAATAAGCGGACTCTTCGTCAAATAAAAACTCAGCCAAAGCCTTCGCCAGTTCCGTCTTGCCGACCCCCGTCGGTCCCAAAAACAGGAAAGAACCTATCGGCCTGTTCGGGTCCTGCAACCCGGAACGCGACCGGCGAACAGCATTGGAAATGGCAGTAATCGCCTCTTTTTGACCGACAACCCTCTTGGCCAGTTCCGTTTCCATATGGAGGAGCTTTTCTTTTTCCCCGCTCATTAACTTATCTACCGGAATTCCCGTCCATTTGGAAACAACGGACGCCACCAAATCCGGCGTGACGGTTTCCAAAGAATCCGCCTGGGCCTGCTGCGCGTTTTGATTCATGTCATGCAGTTTTTTCTCCAATTCCGGAATTTCCTTATACTGCAATTCACCGGCTTGTTCATAGCGACCTTCTCTTAAAGCTTTTTCCACTTCTATCTTGGCGGCATCCAGACGTTCGCGCACACGGCCGGCCTCTTGAACGGCGTTCTTATGCAAAGACCATTGCTGCGTTTCTTCCGCCGACTCTTTTTCCAAAGAAGCAACCTCTTTTTCAATTTTTTCCAACCGCTCCTTGGAAGCCTGGTCTTTTTCTTTTTTCAACGCCTCCCGCTCTATTTTCAGCTGCAAAAGCTTGCGGTCTATTTCATCCAGGTGTTCCGGCTTTGAATCAATGGACATTCTCAGCTTGCTGGCCGCCTCGTCTATCAAATCAATCGCCTTGTCCGGCAAAAAACGGTCGGCAATGTATCTATGGGACAAAACCGCCGCCGAAACCAATGCCGCATCTGAAATATGAACACCGTGGTGCAGCTCGTACTTTTCCTTAATACCGCGCAAGATGGAGACCGTGTCCTCCACCGTCGGCTCGTTAATATACACCGGCTGGAAACGGCGGGCAAAAGCAGCGTCCTTCTCTATGTATTTCTGGTATTCTTTTAAAGTCGTCGCGCCGATGCAATGTAACTCCCCTCGTGCCAAAGCAGGTTTCAACAGGTTTGAAGCATCCATAGACCCTTCCGAAGCGCCCGCGCCGACAACGGTGTGCATTTCGTCAATAAACAAAATCACCTGCCCGTTTGAAGCGCTGACTTCTTGCAAAACGGCTTTCAACCTCTCTTCAAATTCGCCCCTGTATTTCGCGCCGGCAATCAAAGCGCCCATGTCCAAAGCCATCAGACGCTTGTTTTGCAGACTTTCCGGTACATCCCTGTTGACAATTCTTAAGGCGAGCCCTTCCACAATAGCAGTTTTACCGACCCCCGGCTCCCCGATTAAAATCGGGTTATTTTTTGTCCGACGCGACAAAACCTGTATCGTATGGCGGATTTCCTCATCCCTTCCGATGACGGGGTCAAGCTTCCCTTCCCTCGCCCTCTTGGTATAGTCCGTCGCGTATTTTTCCAAGGCATCATAAGTATCTTCCGCCGTATCGTTCTGAGCGGTACGCCCCTGGCGCATGTCATTGATTACTTGGTTAAGCTTCTGCACGTCCACGCCGTAGGAATGCGCCATCAACAAAGCCTGCAGCAACCTTTCCACGGTCACATAAGAATCTTTGGCTTTTTCCGCTATCTGTTCGGCCAAATCCAAAACCTTTAAAAAGCTCTGTGAAGAAGACACCTGAACCCCGCTGCCCTGCACGACGGGCAGTTTAGAAAGTTCCTCCTCCACCTGCATTTTAACGGCAGGAACATCCGCCCCGGCAGCCTGAAGCAGTTTTGATGCCATTCCTTCCTTATCATCCAGCATCACCTTCAACAGATGTTCAGGCGTCAAAAACTGATTGGAGTTCCGAACGGCCAGATTTTGAGCCGCCTGGATAAAACCTTGACTTCTTTGAGTAAGTTTTTCAAAATTCATCTTAAAATCCCCTTTCTTTTGATACAAAGGATATGGGCCTTTTCTTTATCCTTTTCAAGAGAGAGGAAAGATTTTATTTTATCCGTCCGACCTGCCAATCAACGCGGCCTTTTCTTCCGCGCCTGTTTTTCGGACGAAGTTGCCCGCTCCAGCCTATTTGTTTTTGTCAGAAAGCGGAAGTCATATACACCATCAGACGGCAGTCGGGTCTGGCGCCTGCTTCCTGATCCGGGTTAAAGCGGACGGTGGCCGCCGTTCTGACATCAAAGAGCTCTCCTCGGCGCGCGTGGTAAAAAGAAAGGTCATATTCCCTTCTTTCAGATTCCAGAGAAACTTTTGAATAAGCGCGGTAAACAATATCTTCCGTCGGATGACGCCCGACCGGCAGATTAAAAAGAGCCGATCCTTTTTCTATCCCCAAAGGAGATGAAAACGAAACGCCCGCGAAACTTTTGTGAGACAGTTTATATCTGGCGTCCACGGCAAAACTGCTGCTTTGCAAACGGTCAAAACGAACAAAAGCATATTTAT
>CASFRQ010000232.1 GCA_949296785.1 uncultured Alphaproteobacteria bacterium | reverse complement strand
TCATGATTGAGAAGTTTTTTATCGTTTGAGGAAAATAAATTGAAAAAATAAAAGCCCTCCCCGCCGGCTTGACAGGAAAAACAAATAGGCGGCATGTAAAAAAACACGCCGCCGATGTTTATATTCTTCCCGATTTCGGTCGGGGAGCACTTTCAAAAACAAAATTTAAACACCGATGGAAAGCTCAATTCCCTCACTTTGAAAAATAGAAACAAGTTCGTTTAAAAACTCTTTTTCATTTGGATGCGTATACCCGTCTGACAAAATCAAGCGGATAACCGTTTCCATAAAAAACTTAATTTCCCAATTTTCTTTAGCCAGCATCAAAACCATCGCTTCATAAAAGCTTTCTTCATCCGGGACCAAACGCGCGAGATAATCCCGGACTTCTTGGTCATCATATTTTAAATCCGGACATTTTTTGCGAACATAATCCACGATAATCTCCCTTTCCTCCGGCGCCCGGTCTCCGTCCGAATCCGCTAAATAAGCCAAGGCGGTTACCCCCGGCCGGGTTCTATTAATGGCGTGAGAAAACTGAGAATAGTTTTCCGGCGTGTTTTGCAGTTCAATCCCCAAACTTTTTTCCAAATAACGATAGGGATTCCGATAAATAACCTTATTAACCCTATCTTTGATTTCTATAATACTGGAAAGATTTAAAAGACGTTGCGTCGGAACTTCTTCGCTGAAAACATTAAAATAAATATCATCTTTATTTTTCAAAACCCTTTTTAGAACAAAATCATGCTGTTCTATCAACCCTCTTTTCAAAGAATATTTGATACCGACACCGGCACTGATGCCGCTCGCCAGAACCCCTTGCTGGGCCGAAGCGCAGTCCCCTATTTCCTTCGCAGGCAATCCTTCCGATTCGGGACAGCGCTTAAACTGAGAAAAGAAAGATAATATTTTTGAAGCGTTTTTGACAGCGTTCATTTGAAACTCCTCCACACAAATGCCGTTAAGTTAAAACATTTTCGTATTCTTTATAATCCATTTTTTAAAAAGCGGAAATAAAAATTCAACGGCCTCCTCCTGCTCTTCTTCGTCCGGGTTGAAAACAGCATCATTGAAAAGACATTTTTCTTCTCCTTTGAAAAGTCTGTTTTTCTCCGCAAGGTCTTTTCCCGATTTAAAAGAATTCTCTCCCCTGATTTCTTTTTCCTGTTTTTCCGTCAAAGGCCTCTTTTCAGCAGAATTGGAACAAAACTCGTGATCACCTTTCAGAGCGGATTCAATACCTTTTTCCTCTATATCATACTTTTGAGAAAGAACAGAACGAAAATACGGCGCCAGAATAAACGCTTTTCTTGCCAACAGATTCCGATTCAATCCCTCCATTCCCGTTTTTTCCAAAAAAACGGCCCAATCTTCCCCGAAAAGAGGAGCGGCGGTTTTTTGCCCATATCTGTCCAACGCCACCCTTTTTAAAAGAGATGAAGCCGAAGCACAAAACCTCATCAATTCGCGCCCCTGCGTCCGATAATAAAAGGATAGCAGGCGTAAAGCGTACTTCCTTTTTGAATTCAGCCACATAACATAAACATACACAATAATTAAAACAACTGCCAGGAAAGACAAACCGACCGCCCAGTATCCCCACGCCCACGGAAAAGACGGCGGGCGGACGGGCAGATGGATGTCCCTTAACCCGGACAAATCAATCTGATTTTGAAGGTTACCCAAACCGCTTTGAAGAGTGTTTTTTTTCCGTCCCGGTTCCGCGGCTTGAGGGTTGCTTTCTTCCCGAATAGTCTTTTTTTTACCTTGAAAACCGTTTTCGTCCGTACGTACATTATCCGGCAAACGAGATACAATATTCTCAGAAGAAGGCAATACCTTTTTTCCGTCATCCGCCCTCGTCTGCGCCCCCGATGTTTCAGACGCTTTTGCAAAAGTCCTCCCTTTATCCTTGTTCGACTCGGATTTTCGGGAATCCGGCTGCGCCTCTCGCGCCCCTGCCAAGGCAACCAAAACAGGGCGAGAAGAGGAAGAATCGCCCTTTGCCGCACTGACAACCGTCGTCTTTGCTGCCCGCGCGTCGTCTGTCGGATAAAAAAGGGAAAAAACTCCCGCCGCTAAAAAAAACAAAGAAAAAAGTGTTATCCTCTTCACCGTTAAAAAACTCCCTTCCTTAAGAAACGAGATAAAAGAGGCCCGTACGCTTCGTCCGTCCTCAAAAACAAAAGCTTTATTCCTTCCTTGCGGCACAAACGGGAAAGATAAGCGCGTTGCCGACGGAAATAATCCAAATATCCGTCTTGAAACTTTTTATCTTTCATATCCACAAACAGGACATCTTTTTTATCCGTTAAAAAATATCCCCCCGATTCGGGCAACCGGTTTTCCAAAGCATCCGAAATATGTACCAGAGAAACATCACATTTGGAAGCAAGCTTTAAAATTGCCTTTTCAAGCTTTTCATCCATATCATGAAAATCACTGATAATAAAAACGGCCATTCCCGGCGACGCAAGGCGACTTAGATTCAAAACTCCTTTCAAAAAAAGGTTGTCTTTCCCCATTTTCACATTCAAACCGGCCTGACGAAAAGAAGGTGCTTTTTCTCCCTCTTCCGTAAAAACTTTTCTTTTTGTCGTCGTAAAGGCGCCGAAATATTTTTTCCAACCTCTTGAAAAAAATCCGCTGTCTTCCCTTTTTTTGAGAGGAAGAACGCCGCCGCGCAAAAACAAACTCTCCCGCAAACGGGTTGCACGACTTAAAGCCGCGATAAGAGATAAAACGGAAGCCTTGTCTCTCCGGGGCTTAAAATAATCCGCCTTTTCAGATGACACAAGAACCATTCCGGTCTTTTCTTTTCTCCCATAAAAAAGAAAGCTTAAAAATGTCGCCACTTTTGCCGCCAAGACGGATTTAAAGCTGCCGAAAGTTCCAAACTTCATTTCCTCTCTCAAATCGGCCAAAATAAAAACGGGGCGTTCCTTTTCCTGACGAAAAAGCTTGGTGTAAGGCCTGCCCTGCTTTGCCGTCACACGCCAGTCTATCCGGCGAATATCGTCCCCCGCCTGGTAAGGACGTACTTCCTCAAAAGCCATTCCCTGCCCTTTAAGAGAAGAAAGATTCTCTCCTTCCGTCGGATAATCCGACCGTTCCCTCCTCCTGTAAAGAACGAAAGGAATATTTTTTTGTTCTGACAGAAGGCCGGCAACAGAACTTTCAACCGCCTCGTCAAGAACAGGAGTATTTTTCAAAGAATCCGTTTTTCTTTTCAACATCAAGGCAGAGGCACCCTTTCAATCAGTTCATCAATAACCTTATCCGGCGTCCATCCTTCCGCCTGAGCCTCAAAAGAAAGCAATATTCTGTGCCGCAGAACATCATGCAAAACGGAACGGATATCCTGCGGCGTTACATACGCTCTTCCTTCCAGCCAAGCGCGAGCCCGGGAACAAATATCCAGCGCGATGGTTCCCCGGGGAGAAGCGCCGTACGCAACAATCCCCTCCAAATCTTTTCCGTAAGGTTCGGGGCCTCTCGTCGCCATGATGAATTGAACGATATACTCCTGTAATTCATCGGATAAGGAGACATTTAAAACCTCCTTTCTTGCGCGCATGACCGTTTCCTGAGATAATTTGTCAAAGGCGGGCAGCGACTGTTTCAACTCCTCCTGCCTGACAAGCTTTAAAATCATTCGTTCCGCCTGAATGGAGGGCGAATTGATTTTTACATACATTAAAAAACGGTCCAGTTGCGCTTCCGGCAAAGGATAGGTACCTTCCTGTTCTATGGGATTCTGTGTTGCCAGGACCAAAAACAATTCCGGCAAAGGATAGGTTTTTCCGCCGACGGTTATCTGACTTTCCCCCATCGCCTCCAAAAGAGCGGACTGCACTTTTGCCGGCGAACGGTTAATCTCGTCCACCAAGACAAGATTATGGAATAACGGCCCTTTTTGAAAAAAGAATTCCCCCGTCTGAGGCCGAAAAACCTCGCTGCCCGTAATATCGGCAGGAAGCAGGTCGGGCGTAAACTGTATCCGAACGGTAGAACAGTCAATCGCACGAGACAACATTTTAATGGATTTTGTCTTGGCCAGCCCAGGCGCTCCCTCCACCAGAAGATGCCCGTTCGCCAGCAAAGCGATAAGCAATCGGTTTATCAGCTCCTCCTGCCCGACAAT
>CASFRQ010000231.1 GCA_949296785.1 uncultured Alphaproteobacteria bacterium | reverse complement strand
TCCTTTGTTTACGAACACACACCAAATTCCTGCATCGGTTTGTATGTCATTTTAAGAAAAGAAGCAATCCCTTAATAAGAAATAAAGAAAAAATTTCACAATTCTGTCTTTTTGCCGTCACATTTCCGTCATATTTTTTATTTTTTTGTCGTCACCTTCTTCATTTTTCTTTCTTTAACGGGAAAGTAACAGAAAAAGAACTTCCCTCTCCCTCCTTGCTGGAAACGGAAATATGTCCGTGATAACTTTGGACCAATGTCCTGACAATCGTTAATCCTAATCCGCTGCCGCCTCCCGGAGAAGTCCTTGAGGAAATAAACGGCTCAAAAATATGAGGAAGCAGTTCTTTCGGGATACCCATCCCCGTATCCTTTACCACAATTTTTCCTTTTGTCCTTAATTTTTTGGTTTGTATTGTTAAAATTCCCCCTTCTTTCATGGCGTGAAAAGCGTTTTGGATTAAATTAACAAAAATCATTTGAAAATCGCTTTGCAACATCATGAAGCTGAAATCTTTCTCCTCAAAAAAAGTTTTAATGGCAATACCGGCCTTTTTAGCCTCATAATCCAACAACAACAAAATTTCCCTAATGGTTTTTTGCGCGAAGATTTCTTCCTGTATTTCGGAAGAATTATAATTGGCCATTTTTAAAAGACGCCCCGTTACCTCTATGCACAAGCCTATTTGTTCATTGATTTTTTTCAAATAATCCGACAGTTCCTTCTTTGAAAGGGCATTTTTCTCGTTTTCCTTTTCCAACCGTTCAATTAATCCTTCCAAAATTAAACGAATAGAACCTAAAGGATTACGCATCTCATGGGCAATCCCCGTTGATAAAAAGCCTAAAGAAGAAACCTTTTGCTGGTGAGAAAACTGGATATCTTTTGTCAAGTCACGAATGGATTCCACCAAAAACATTTTCTTTTGCCCGTCTCTTACATAATAGAAAGGGGCCGCGCTGACATCTACATAGAAAGTTTTTTTCTTTTTATCATGAGAAGTAAAGTTTTGGATAGTCTGAAAAGGTTTCCCGTTTTTTTGTATTTCTTTCAAAGGACACTTGACCTCCGTCTCCTCGCACGCTTCACAACGCAGATGGCTGGAATGAAAACAAGCATCTCCGACGGCGCTCCCTCTTTTTGGTAAAGACAGTTGTTCTTCATAAGCTTTATTGACACGGATAATCCGATAATTTTCATCAATCACGCGCAACGCGTCAGGAATTGCGTCAATCAAAGCCTGCAGGAATTTTTCGTTTTCTTCTATATCCTCCAAACTTTTTTCCAAAGAAAAAGCCATTTGATTTAAATTTAAAGCCAACATGTCAATTTCATCCGGAATACGTCTTTCAAGCGAAATACGGACAGACAACTGACCTTGGGCTATTTGCCGGCTCATTTGAACAACTTTTTCCAAAGGAGACAAAATAAAAAAACGTATCAACAGATGGAGAATCATTAAAATAAAAAAAACAAACACAGCGCAGGACACAATGACAATTGCCCCTATTTTTATTGTCTGTTCCCGGACATTTGATTCATCCTGCATTAAAGACGACATGTCTTCCAACGCTTCCGTTTGAAAAGAAGAATCCAAAAGCGCCTTTGTTTGTTCGGATATTTGCAGATTATTCTCCTCCACAAGGTTTTTCAAATGAGCCTTTAAAACGACACTTTGAGAAATTGCTGTCCCTAACTGTTCCAGTTTTTTTTGTGTCTGTTGCCATTCAAATTGAAACTGCCTGGAATATACTTGCGTAAAAACCGCCATAAAAAGAGCCGCCATCACAAAAAAGCAAAATGTAATAACTGCTGTAAACTTTCGGCTAAGTGTTCCAAAAAAGAAGTAAAACAGATTTTTAAAAGAAAAACCTTTCTTTTCCATTATTTTTCTCCACAACTCTTTTCTTGATAATAAGTTTACATTTTTTTCATTTTTAACGCAATCGCAGCTTTTTAAGACTTGATTTTTTATAAAAAACACTGTTAAATACTTTTTTGAAACGAACATTTTAAACAGGAGAAAAATATGTATCGCTATTTGCTTGTTTTATTTTCCGCCATTATTATTGCCGGCGCTATTGTCTTTACGGCGTATGTAAAGCCGGAGGGAACTTTTGCAACCGCATCTTCCCCCTTTTCTGAAAACCAAAAGAATGAAATCTCGGCTCTTGTCGAGCAATACATTCTGAATAATCCTCAAACCATTATTACTGCGATGCAGAATATGCAAAGGCAAGAGGAAGAAAGGAGAAGACAGGCCATGACTGAATCTGTAAAATCAGTTCTCCCTTCCATTTACGCTGATAAAATGAACCCTGTTTTAGGAAATCCGGATGCTGCTTTCACTATCGTAAAGCTTTATGACTATGGCTGCGGTTATTGTAAACGGATGTCAAAAATGCTGATGGATCCTATTTTGAAAAATGGAAACATTCGTTGGATTTTTGTTGAAACACCGATTTTTGGCTCTCAATCCGACTTTGCGGCAAGGATTTCCATGGCTGCTTATCAGCTCGGCCGTTTTAAAGAAATGCACGAGGCTTTAATTGAAACTTCCGATTTAAGCCAGGAAAACATTCAAAAAATTGCCGAAGAATTAGGCTTTGATTGGGCGGCGCTGAAAGCTATCGCCGATTCTCAAGAGATGAAGGACAAGATGGTGGCAAATGCCAGCTTGGCGCAACAGGTCGGGTTAAACGGCGTTCCGATGTTTATTATAGACGGAGAAGTCATTCCGGGTGCTTTCGGACAGGAAGTCTTGGATGATATGTTGCAAAAAGCAAATGAAAGAGCCGGGCAAAAATAAGTCTGATTTTTCATTAACAAAGGAAGCCCTTTCTTTTTTTGAAAGGGCTTTTTTCATAGTCATTATCGTTGGTTTTATTTCCTGATTGTAAATACAAAAAAATATCTACTCCCCCTAACGACATAAAAAATCAATAATTCTTATCTGTTAATAAAAAAAATATTTTGCTTTGAAACAGAGCAAGAAATAAAACATTCAAATTCCATAAAAGTTTTAAATTCAAATGTTCAAAATTTCACTCTCAGCCTCTTTTTTCCCCCATTAGAGATAAAGCTGATTTACGCAGAAATATAACAAAACAACGAGTATAGGAAAATTACAAAAACCAAGTATCTTTCTTAGACACATAAAAATTCATAAGAAGATATAAGGTGATTTTCATCTATAAAATATCAATAAATAACCAGAAGAAAAGCTTAAGTAACAGCTGTAATCGCCCGGATATTCCCATCCCGGTTAATCTGAACCACCCGCAGTTTTTCCTTCATTTCCAAATAGGTTTTTTCCCTGTCAATCGTCGGATAAGTATGAAGAATACGACCGATAAAAGCTTTATAGGCCGCGTCCGGGCTTTCCGCGTGAATAGTTGCGAAACAGTTGTCATGCCCTGATCCCATCAATTCCCAAATAGCACCGGCATTTGAAGTAGATATCTCTCCGCCCAAAATAGCATCCGGCGTAAAACGTACTGCCAAGTCAATAACTTTTTTATAGTCAAAGGCGTTTGTCTGCTCTGTTCGGGGCAAAACAATATGAACTCTGTTTTTCTGAGGAACAATCAGTTCTCTTGTGTCTTCTATGGTTAAAATCCTTTTATGCTCATCCAACAGGCGAATCATGTTGTTTAAAAAAGTTGTTTTACCGGTCGCCGTCGCGCCGCTGACCAAAATATGATCCCCCCGTTTCATGGAGAGAAGTAAACGTTCATAAGGATCATCTGGATCTTCAACATTTTTCAGACGGTTAATTTGACGCAGCTTATCCCCCTTGCGCAACCCGTAATCTTCCAGCCCGAAATGAACGCCTTCGGAAAAAACGCGGATACATAAAGCCACGCCTCCCGTCAAGTCATCGTTGTCATACATGACATTCCGCCCGGAAATAGCCGTAAAACGATGCCCTCCCGGTAAAGTCGCATAAACGACCGGCGTTCCAGACTGTGGGTCAAACCCCATATCAAAAGTATTGGCAATAATATAAAGAATATTATTCAAGTATTCCCTGGTCAGATTCGCATCTTCCTGTTGAACCCATGGAAACTGACGCTTTCCACGCATCCTCAACCAAATGCTTCCCGGATTATTCACGGCGACTTCTTCTATGTCGTCCTGAGTATACCAATAGGAAAGAGGCCTCAAGGTGGACTCTAAAACCTTATAAGTTTCTTTTAATGAAATATCACCCATAAAGCCTCCTCCTCTTCAGAAAAGCTCCGGAGAATTTTTATTCGCCTTCTTTAAGTCCCCTTCAGACAAAACGGGCGTCACAAGCTGATTTTGATTAGCCGGAGGAATCGGATAATTCACAATCCCCTGCTGATTACCGCTGTAAATCTCATTCAGAGACAACGGACGTCCCGCCGAAGAAGACGGAGTCGGACGATTACCGTCTTGAATCCCTACCGGTTCTTCAATTTTGGCTTTCGTTCCTGCCGCAACAGGTTCTGCCTGAGCAGGTTTATAAGTTTCAGAACCTGGGACATAACGCCCGTCTTTTGTTTGGACAGTCATCGGCAAATTCCTGTCACCGACACCGTATTGATCCGGAGGTGTCTGAGCCGCGTTGGAAGCCTGACCTATTTCTCTCTCCAAATCCTCAACATCTTCTTCCTCGGAACGAAGCCATAAATCTTCACTGGCAAAGATAGTCACCCTTGTTCCGGACGGGACAAAGACAACCGGCGGTGTTGAACTGGACGCGTCAATCAAGTCTTTAAATATCTGCTTCATATCGCTGATAAAGTTTTCACGAGCATCCTGAGCCGCCTGAGCCCTGTCAGACTGGGCCACCGTTCCGTCAGAAGCGTTGGTCGTCACAATTTCATCCGTTGCTGTAATATATGTTAAAGCAGACATAATGGACGACGTCAGAATCGGTTTACCATATTTGGCCAAGAACATCTCATCCAGGTAAGCGGATACACCACCGCGACCCTGTGCGTCCCCGGAAGTTCCTTGGAAATTAAACGCACTGCCATCCGGACGAATAAGCCTGTTCCATGAAATCTCCATCTTCGCCACGCGATCTGTTCCTGGCGATCCGCTCATAGAACCGATAACCCGGCTGCCCGACGGAATAATAATATTCCGTCCATCTTCCGTATAAACATTTCTTTCAACAATTGCCGTCACCGGTACGCTCGGATACCTGGAATCTATAGACCGGACAATAACAGCGGGAATAGCTTTGTCTCTCAAAATCATACGAGACATGTCCACGGGATAAGTGGAAACGGTTTTACCGACACCCCAATCTTTGTCCTGTTTTTTCTTCGCCTTGGCCAAAACACGACGTTCCGGCATAATTTTACCTGTTTGCATCTGTTGTTTCATACTTTGACGCCTGGCTGCCATCAAAGACTGGATCTGAGCTACTTCTTCCGGACTGTACTGAGGTTGCTTCTTCTGAGGCCGTGGCGGAGCTCTTTTAATAATTTCCTTCTGCTCTTCCGCTTTCTTTTTTACCAAAGAAGTGCCGTCTGTCGCATAAGGCCGCCCATCGTCGCCGATATACCCCACAATATCCCCAGCATCATTTAAGATACTGCCATCGTCGGAAACATCAAACATATCATCGTCAATATAAATACGGACCCCCTTCTTTCTGTCAGAAGTACCTTCTTTTTCTCCGGCTTCCTCAGACAATAAATCCTCAGCTTTTCCCAAATTGGAGCCATTGCTGTCAACAACGGTACCATCGGACAAAACTTTTCCGACTTCCTCTCCTTCGTTATTTAACAATGTTCCATCCGGCAAAACTTTTACAACAGGCTCTCCCGCGGCAGAAGAAACTTGTCCATCCGGGCTCAAAGTCCCGATAACCTTATCGGTACTGTCACGTAACACCTCACCGGTAACGACGGACCCTATAACCTTGCCATTAGCATCCACCGCTTTGCCATCGCATTGCATTTTTCCCAGAATCTCACCCATAGAGTTCATGACTTCGCCGTCTGCTTGGACCAACCCGACTAAATTGCCGTTTTCATCCAAGATAACGCCTCTTTCAAAAACACAACCGATCTGAGTTCCGTTCTGGTCCAGAACACGCCCGTCAAACAAGGCGCAACCAACTTGTACGCCGTCCATTCCCACGACATAACCATCCGGCATAACGCGCCCCATCAGCTCACCCTCTTGGGTAATAACCATACCACCGGCCTGAACCAAACCGCCGATTTTTTCACCCGACATGTTCTGTGCACTTTTATCAG
>CASFRQ010000230.1 GCA_949296785.1 uncultured Alphaproteobacteria bacterium | reverse complement strand
TTTGGAATAAACATGAGCTCCTTTTTTTTGACAGGCGAGGGCGGTTTGTTTCAATCGCTCTTCATTTCTTCCTGATAAAAATAAAGTTACTTCTTTTTGAGCATAAGCTAAAGCCAATGCTCTCCCGATACCGGAAGAGGCACCCGTGATAAAAATGCTTTTGTATTTTTCCATGCTTTCTCCTCTTTTCTATGATTTTGAAGCTTGTTTTCTCTATGTTTTATTATTCTTTTTGATTTCGGTAAACCCTTATTTTTCTTTTTTGATAAAAAAAGTAAAAAAATAAAAAAAAACTATTGACCTTTAAAAATAAATGAGTATACTGCCCTTGTCTGCTCTCAAGAGGCCCTTATGGCGAAATTGGTAGACGCGACAGACTCAAAATCTGTTGATGGTAACATCGTGCTGGTTCAAGTCCGGCTAAGGGCACCAAGAGAGAGCGTTAAGTAAGCTATATTGAATCATTTAACTCCTTAAGATTTGTACTGCTTTCCGATTTGGAAAGCAGTTTTTTTATGTATTTTTTAGACTTCTTTTTATTTTACAAGGACAAACTGTTTTTCAACGACTTCTTTTTTTCAAGTCTTCCATTTTCAGAATCTCAAAAAAACGAACGCATTCCAGCCCGATGACAGCCAAAATCGGGAAAAACAGCGGCAGAAAGAAAAGAAGAACCTTTCCCATCATATCATAAATCCAAAAGACGAAAGCAAACATTAAAACCGGCCAATTTCTCTTCTTATAGAACCAAAACAGGCAGGGCAAATAAATAAAGGCGTAAGGGATAAAAGTCACCGACCCCAATAAAAATGTAAGAAATGTATTTTTCAAGGGAAATAAAAGGCAAATGCCGTAAACAAACCCCGTCGCCAAAAGTAAAAGTCCGGTGAATTTCCGAATAGTATTATAGGTTCCTGTAGATTGATACTCAGACACCTCTGATTTTATTTTTGAATTTTCAGAAGACGCATTATCTTTATTAACAGGGGAGGCGGATTTTTGCCAACGTTCCGGTAAAAAGAAATATAAAGCAATCCCTATAATGAAAAATCCCGCCTGTGTTTTTATAATGGGAAGAGCCTCTTCCAAATCCCCGACGGTTATGGCGCCGGACCATTTTTTCCAAAGAAATACCAAAAGCAAGGAAAAACAGGAAAACCCTATGGCTGGAAAAAGTTTATTTTTAATATTCAACAACTTAAAAACAGCAAAGAACAAAAAACTCAGCAAAACCGCCCAAGCAACAATGTTATTTAAAAAGTAATTGTCAAAAATAATTTCAGTCATAAAATTCCTATTATTTTACATTTTTCTATAATTATCAAGACCCTTGGAAAGAATTTTCCCGGCGTCGGATAAAACTTCCCGGCGATTTAGCGGGTCCCTCTTGTCTTTTTCCCTTTGTTCCGGTGTTTTTTTCCGTTGATAGAAGAAATAGCATACTTTCATAAATGTATAAAAAAGGCAAAAAAACAAAGCCAGTAATAGATAACTTAAAAAATTTAAAAATCTAAATGCTTCCGTATATATGTATAAAAAAGAAAGTATAGCCGATGTTATCCAAAAGGAAAGTCTGCCGGCATATTCCCAATCCTTTTTCAGATAAATCAATTGCCTGAAAAAATAAATTACACACCTGATATCCCAATAAATAAGAGGGGAAATAATAAAAGGTATGCAAAAGTAATTGACGGCAAAATCTAAATCAGGCGGAATGGTTGATATCGGCATGGTACATTTTCCTTAAATTTTATAACCTTTGAGAACTTTTTCTCTTATGTTCCACCCTGCAAACAACGGCCAGGAGGCGGGCAAGATAAACCAACAGGAAACACCGTAAGAAATAAAGTGCCTTATCCCAATACGGGGAAATATATTCCCTGCCAGCTTCTCGTAAAAAGAAGAATTTTCCTTCCGTAAATGAAACATACGCTTTGTCCATTAAAGACAAATCCAAGAACCAACACAGATAGACGATAATCGCTGCCTTCCAACTCCCTTTATAAACTAAGTAAAGCAATGGTAAATATACAACGCCGTAAGGGATGAAATGAGAGTTGGTTAAACCGTAAGGAACAACTTGCCAAGTGGATATAAGGGTATACCTATACCCTCCGAAAAAATACAGAAAGTAATAAAATACGGTTGACAGAATAATCAAAAGAATAAAAGCCGCCAGAGCATAATAAACTTTTTCCTGTTCCCTTTTAACTAAAGCCTTCTGCACCGTTTCTTCTGCCGGAATGAATAAACTTATCGGATAAACA
>CASFRQ010000229.1 GCA_949296785.1 uncultured Alphaproteobacteria bacterium | reverse complement strand
TAAAATCTGCGTAGGAACTTTCTCTGCTGGCAGCAAAAGCAGTGGGACTTTCTTTGGAAATGCCAGCGGAAACGCTTTAAAATGTGTTTCTGACAGTCAAGCGCGAATTTGTGAATGTGCTTGGGGATGCAGATGGTAAAACAAAAAAAGAGGGGAAAAAACAATCCCCTCTTTTTATTTTCTGTCCTTAACAACAACTGACCGAACACGGGGAACGGCATGACCCTTTTGCGTTGCTGGCCGTTCCGCTTCGCCATGTTGTGCAGTTAATAGATCCGGTGGAAGTTACCGTTCCGCCAGTCAAGATACCGTAAAACAATCCTCCCGGACAAGAATCGGAATCATGTTCGTCGCACACACTGTGACAGTTACAGTCGCAAGGTCTGTGCATGTGTCGTGGTAACACTGATGGTAAGAAGGTGTTCCGCTACATTAACCGCCTTTAGAGAGGAAAAATGGAGGGATTAGTATCATTAGTTTTGAAAAAGAGAGAAGAATCCCCAGAGGCATAAATACCGGGGATGCATGAGGAAGAAACTTTAACACCGTTGGCATCAAAACCTTTGGAATAGTTGATAGGTTTTCCATTTTCATCTGCTTGGCATATGGAAAAAAGCGCAAACTGTTAATAAACAAAACGAAAAAACAAGAAAAGGCAAATTCCCCCACTCACTGTAAAAAGTCGGAGGCAGGGCTTTGGGCAAAGGAGTGTCCAAAACATCTTGAATTCCTCTTGGCAGAGATTTTTCAATAATGCCGTAAGGATTGATGAGTGCCGATATGCCATAAAGAGAGGTTGTTTTAGCAACCGGTAATCCTTCTTCAACGGCTCTTAACTGGGCGGCGGCCAATGCCTGCGCGGCGCCGGGAGCATGTAAATATTTTGTTTCATTTGAGATGTTTGCAATCCACTGGGGACGGTCTTTGTGATCTATCAAGACCCTGGGAAAGATGATTTCAATGCAACTGACCGGGGCAACCGGCGGTATGTCTTTTAAGTGAAAAGTTTTTGCTCCGTCACCGGGAATGTTGTTGCCGAAAAGTGTTAAGGTCGGGAGTTTCCTTCCCAAAAAAGGGATATATTCCCCAACAGGGACGAATTTCCATTTATCATAGATGTGGGATATTTTTTTCTGATCGTTAAAAACGATAATGCTGTTATAGGTATTTTCCAAATCTTTCATACTGCGGATACGTACTGTTCCTGTAAGGAAAGTGATATCTTTCGGCGCTTCTTTTTTCCAGGAAGGAAATAGAAATGGTTCGGTTTCCAACGAGGTGATGAAAGTATTTTCCGGCGTCAGGACATGAGTTGTGTTTCCCAACGGTTTTTTCGTCACAAAGTCAATAAACTTTTCAAAAATATGGGGATTATCAAACGAGGAAAACTCTTCTCCTTTATTCGGTTGATATTTATATTGAGCCAGACGCAATGAAACCCCCGGCACATATTCCGTCTGCGCTTGTTCCAACCGATTTATTCCGTAGGCGTATGTGGCAACGGAGAAAAGAACCGCTGCGGCTGCAGGAAAAAAATTCCTTGGTTTTTTGAGTAAAAAAGCTGGAGAGGAGAAGATAAAGTAAATTAAAAAACAACAACCGAAAGGGCCGATAAGGCTGTCAATTTGCATTAAAGAGGGATATTTCGTCAGTACTGTTGCCGAAAGGTTCCAAGAACCGTTGAAAATGTAAGTTCTGACCCATTCCGATAATGCTGCGAGAACGCAAAAAGCTAAAAACCTCCTTATTCCTTTCGGGTAAGAACAAGCCAAAAGGGCGGGAATGGCAGTAAAGCTGAAACAGAAAAGAAAAAAAACGGACATAAAAAACAAATAAACGGGGAGGGAATAGCTTTCGTAAAGTCCCGTAACGGCATAAAAAAGAGAAGTTAGGGAAAGACCTCCTCCGAAAAGCCCTCCTGAGAAAAAGGCCTCCGTTTTGCTTTCCGCTTCGTTAATGAGATAAACAAGGGCGGAAAAAGCCAAAAACAAAGCGCTCGTGTGATATGCCGGCGGATAGGCGCACACGCTTAAGGAACCGGCTAAAAAGGCGCAAAAGAAACGGATATTTTTTTTCTTTATTCCAAAGGATAAAAAACTCTGCCCTTTCTTTTTGAATTTTTGAATAAAGTTCATTTTTTAGCCCTTTTTTCTGATGCTTCCAAAAGGAGACATATAGAGAGGAGTGCCAAAGAGATAATCAAAAAAGGCCAGTTCCCCCACTTACTGTATAAAGTCGGCGGCAAAGCTTTTGGTAAAGGCGTATCAATCATACCAACATGCCCAACCGGAAGGAGTTTCTCAATTATTCCATACCCATTAACAACTGCAGACATGCCGTGAGGTGTTGTTACTCTTATAACCGGTAAACCTTCTTCCACAGCTCGCAATTGAGCTACAGAAAGAAACTGATAGGCACCGGCATCATGAATAAAACCAGAATCATTCGTGGAATTGGCAATCCATTGAGGACGATCTTTTCTGTCTATAAAAATCCTCGGATAAATAAGTTCTATGCAGTTAACAGGGGCAAAAGGCGGAAGTCCCTTAACATGAAAAGTTTGAGGGCCGTCCCCTTTGGCATTGTTTCCAAAACTTGTTAATGGTCGGATTTTATCTTCAAAAAATGGAACATATTCCCCTAAAGGAACAAGTTTCCACTTGTTTTGTGTATGGGATATTTCCCCTTTATTGTTGAAAACAATCATACTGTTATAAGGTTTAGCATTTTCTTCTTTTGAAAATAATCTTATAACGCCGCCCAAAAATTTGACATCTGGGTATTCCTTGGAGATTTTTTCAAAAAATAAAAAGGGTTCCTTCTCTATTTCCGTTTTAAAGATGTTTTCCGGAAAAATCACCATATCTGTTGTCGTTAAAGGAGTTTTTTGTACAAATTCCATCAACTCATCAAATAAACGGGAGTTAATAATTGAGGGATACAAATTCTCTCCCGGAATTTTAGGCTGTTCATACTGGACAAGACGCAGGAAAATTTCCGGTTCATAAGTAAAAGAAGCCTTTTTCAAACGGAATGCCCCATAAGTATATATACCAATTAACAGAATAACGGAACTAATGAAAAAAATGTAAGAATGATATTTTTTTAATAAAAACAGAGGGGAGATAAAAATAAAATTAAATAAAAGGCAGCACCCGAACGGACCTATAAGACTGTTTATTTGTAAAAATACCGGATGGCCAGTAAACATACTTGCCGATAAATTCCATGGCAGTTGGAATAAAATATAGGACCTAACCCATTCAGATAAAGCTAAAAAACAGCAAAAAGCCAACAGCCTTATTTTGCTTTTTTTATAAAAAAAAGCTAAAAAAGCAGGTATTCCATAAAAGAAACAACCCAAAAGAAAAAGGATAAAGAGAAAAAGAAAATATATCGGAATAGAATAATTCCAGTAAAACATCTTAACGGCCCAAAATAATTGAAAGACGAAAAAACTTCCTCCAAATATGGCAGCTCGTAAAAAAGCCTGCTTTTTATTTTTAGCCTTGTCAACTTCATAAAACAGAAAAGGATATGTTATAAAAAGAATAACAAACAAATCAATCGGCGGAAAGGCAAAAACGGTCAACCCTCCCGCCAAAAGCAATAAGACAAAAATACCTTTTTCAACCGAAAGCTTCATATCATTATCTTTTTTAAGAAATATACTTCTTATCTTAACAAGAATATTCCGTAGGATAGGCCGGACAGCTATTACTGCAATACGGACCGTCACAGTTGCCTTTGCTTCCCGATGAAATCGTCCCTGAAGAATAGGTTCCGGCACAAATAGTTCCTCCATTGATGACGGCCGTTCCTTGAATTGTAACGTATTGTATCGGATAAGAACAAGTGCTTGAGTAGTCCATCATTGTATCCTCATTTCGGACGAAGTCTCTGCAGGTAGTTGTACAACCGTGACCACAACCGCAGGAATAACAATTTCTGACAACCAACCTCTTTTGGATGCATGGTTGAGAATAAGTTCTGGAGCCGCTAACTTGTCCGTGTATGTTTCCGGAGTTAACCGTTCCTGATTTAATTCGGACATAATTGCCGATTGTTCCGCCGGTAACGGTACCGCCGGATACTGTAATGTCCGAACCTTCAAAGGTTCCGCCGGAGATTGTCCCGCCGGATACTGTAATTGATCTTCCGGAGAAGGTTCCGCCATTAATTCTGCCAGACTTTAACTTAATATTGCTTCCTTTGAAATTTCCTCCTTTAAGAATTGGTCTGGAGAAGTTGGTACAAACTTGCTGATTTCTGCCGGTAGCTGTCTTGGAAATACTGCTGGCACTCGGTTCCAAAGTGACCGTACATCCGCTGATGGCTTTATTCGCGGAAGAATCCCAACAAATGGAAGTGGTGGAATCTTTTGTAAACATGGTTGTTTTGATTGTGCCGTATCCGATCTTGACCCCCGCCGGAACAATGTCCGCCGCAACGTCGTCAATCGGAACATTTGCCGTCATAACACAGTCAACGGAGAAGGTTTGTTTATAGTTTGAACCGGAACAACAGTCATTGCTATCATCTCCGCATGAATAACTCGTACAGCATGATGAAGTATCGCACTTGTTTGTTTTTCCCGTCCATTTTATTCCGGAAGGGGAACTGACAGGGATGCTTCCCGCGGAAACAGCCGTACAATCAGGTTCACCTTTCCCGTTGCAATTGGGTGTTACTAGAAAGCAAGTATTATAAGCCCTTTGAGAGGAGGTTGAACCACAACCTGAAGAACGGGAATAAGTCTCGGTCCATTTAAACAAAGTATCATTAGGTGCAATAACCGCAGAACCGCCAACGGTACCGGAGACGGTACCTCCCTGAACCTGAGCACTGCCTAAAATAGAACCGTTGATAGTGCCGCCGGAGACTTTGGCACTTTCATAAATTTTAGCGGAGGAATTAACGGTACCCCCGGAGACGGAAGCGGAGCCATAAACGAGGCCGCCCAAAATCTGAGCGCTGCCGGAGACGGAGGCGTTTTCGTAGACAGAACCGCCGGAGATGGTTCCCCCGGAGACCTTTGCGTTACCATAGACGGAGCCTCCAAAGATTTTACCGCCGGTGATAAGGCCGCCGGTAATGCTGCCGCCGGAAATTTCTACAGCGCCGGCATTTGACTGGACAGCGACTTTTCCAGATAGATTGGCGTTGTCGCTTATGGTAATATCGTAAGAATTAGCGTCTATGTTATTTCCGTGGTTGGAAATACCGGAAAGCGAGACGGAACCGCCGCTGATGGTCAAAGTACCGCCGCTAACGGAACCGTAAATCTTACCATAACCTTGGATGGTCCCTCCGGAAATCGTGATATTGCCATCATTGATCTGCAAAGCCTGCGACGAACTCGTCCCATTGATAGTACCGCCGGTAATTTCAATATCTGCCTGATATCGAGTGTCGTTTCCTATAGTGACATTACCCTTAATATTTCCACCCCTAACAGAGAGAAGTTTAGAGGAGGAGGAAGGGGAAGGTCCCTGAAACGAAGGGTTACCGGAGATGGAACCGCCAGAGACAGAGACATTACCGGAGAAGGAAGGGTTACCGGAGATATTACCGCCGGAGAGGTAGATATCGTCGGAAGAAAAGGAGCCGCCGTTAATCACAAGAGAAGAGGAAGAGTTGTCAAACTCCAGAGCATTGGAGGCGCTGGAACCCGAAATGGAACCGGCAAGCAATTGAATAGTGTTATTACGCGCGGCGGAATTGTTTCTGCAAGGGTTCGTACAGCTGTCGGAAGATTTTTGTTTCTTCTCACGACATGTCTGTACATTCGTTACGCTTGCTTCCCCACAGGCCCTTATTACTCGCCCCCCTGTTATTGAGGGGGAAGAGGAAGCGGAACCGATAGTCAAAGCTCCTTGTTTCGCGCCGCTTTCCGAGACAAAGATACCGCCGGAGACATTGGAAGCGTTGACAATGGTGATAGAGCCGGCAGCGCCTTCGTTGCGATAGTCACCTGCTT
>CASFRQ010000228.1 GCA_949296785.1 uncultured Alphaproteobacteria bacterium | reverse complement strand
TTGTAATCTTATAAGAAAAACAAGAGGTTGTTGTTCAAGCTACTTCTTTAATGAAAAGGGAATATAAATCCTCCTTCATTTCACCTTTTTTCTCCAACTTGGCAAGCACGCATCAAAAGTCTGAAACACTTACCTCGCTTCTTTTTTTTCATATCAGAAAAAAAGAAACACAGCATAAAAGGAGAAGCAGTCCCTTTTTCTTTTTCAAATAAAAAACAGCTTTTTTAATTAAATTTCTTTACCGATAGAAAGAATGGAAGAAAAGATTTTTTTCAATCCTCTCTTTTGTCCCCGGTCCGCTTTGCCGTTTTCCTTTACTTTTTTATTTTTCCCCGGCATCCTTGCTTCAAAATCAATCTCTTTCTTCTTTTTTGAAAAACAAAAGCCTTTATCAAAAAGGATTTGTTTTTCAAAGGAAACCTCTTTCGGCCGATTTAAAACAAAACCATATCTGCTCCTGTTGGTGAAGAACAAGCGGCGAACCCGCCTTCTGTTTCTATTTAGGCAAGCCTCCGTAAATGGCAAAGAATACCCCGGCCCTTCATAAAAAAAGGCTCTTATTTTTCATAAAAACATTTTTCAAGCCCTTTTCAAAAGAAGCCCTGTGCGTACTTGAAAAAGGAAATACTCATCAAAAGAAGCTTTTGCCTCGGCAAAATCCAATCCCTTTGCAACAAACGGAGAAACTCTTCTTTTGACAGCTTATTCGCAACTAAATCAATTGATTTCAAGAAAAGAAACCCTTTTTCAGGAATCCCCTGTATTAAATTGTATGAAAAATCGGCTTTCCAAATATGCGGACAGGCGTTCAACCTATCAACAATTAAAGAAAATTCCCTGTCGTTTATATTCATGGAAGAAAGATTTTAAAGGCCGATACTTTCTGTAATCCCCTGTTAAACGATTTTCCTCTTCGGTATCTTTTATCTGCTTGAGTATGTTTTCCATAAAAGTTCTTACCTGCCCTCCCGGGACCGACCAAACATCTTTTTCACCCGATCGGCAAAGCTTTGTCCGTTTTTTGAAGCTTTTCCGTTCATTTTTATCTCTGCACGACAACTGGGCAAAGGTGTTTTCATAAAAAATTCCGCCGCTTTTTTATGAATTTGGAAAGAATCCCATTCCGGTCCATCAGCGCAAACACTCAAAATATAACGCCGGTTTCTATTCAAAACGGCCTTCACAACAGATAAATCCTGCCCCGGTCCTTCATATTTCAGAATATCCCTGTTTTCTTTCATCACCTTCCCAAACCTTTTTTTCCAAACGGCTTTTAAAGCCTTATCACTTTCCCCAAACTCCAGGTCTTCGGAAGTATCGGCGTAAATTGCGGGAAGTTTTTTTTCCACCAATTCCATCACTTCATAAACAGGCAAAGGATTTTTCTTAAAATTCACGGTATGCAGGTAAGAAAACCCTTTTCTCGGAACGCGGGAAATCCGGTTGTCCGAAAAATCAGCCTCGCGAATATGAGGACAATGCTCCAGTTTTTCTATAACTAAAAGGAAATCATCATTGGCAAGCTCTTTTCCATTCAAATCAAGAGGTTCAAACCTGTCATTTGAAGCCTGCTTCGCATTTTTCTCTTCAAGCACGTCTATCCGTGTTAAAATATCTTTAATATCCATAGAATCCTCTAAAAATAAATAATGTAAAAAAAATGGTATAAGAGGTTTATAATTTTGTCAATCTTATTTTCAAAAATACATTCTTTTTTTTGAAAAACCTGTATGTTATAATGAATTGTTTATTTTTAATTAACAAATTCTCAACGAGATAGGCTTATGTTCCATTCACATTTTCATCCAGGTAAAATACCGGTTCATGCGCAACAGTCCGAATTGCGAAACGAAAGAGTTTCTTTTTGGGCTTTTATCCTGACATCCTTTTTTATGGTATTGGAAATTGTCGGAGGTTTTTTCTCGGGCTCTCTCGCCCTTTTGGCTGACGGCGGACATAAGTTGACAGATGCCGGAACATTGTTATTGGCTTGGGCGGGTTTTCGCTTGAGCCGGAAAGCGTCTTCGTCCTCAAAAACTTTTGGATATATGAGGCTGGAAGTCATTGCAGGCTTCATCAACGCCCTTGTCTTATTTTTGCTTGTCATTTGGGTGTTTGCGGAAGCGGTACGGCGTCTTTTTAACGAACAAACCGTCTTATCCGGCCCCCTTTTTGTTATTTCTTTAGCCGGATTGGCGTTCAATATTGGCGTTTTATTTATTCTCAGCCACGGCGAAACAAAACATGTTAATATTAAAGCCGCCATGCTGCATATTCTAAGCGATGTTTTAGGCTCCGCGGCAGCAGTGGTTTCGGCGATTGTCATCCGTTTTACCGGTTGGCTGCCGATTGATCCGATTTTATCCATGTTGGTCTGTGTCCTTATCTCGGCGAGTGCTTACCGCCTGATGAAAAGTTCCCTGCGCATTTTAATGGAAGGAGCCCCTTCGGATATTGACTTGGAGGCTTTGAAAAAAGAGCTAAAAAATATGTTTCCCCAAATAAAAAATATCGCTGATGTCCATATTTGGTCAATTACGCCTTCAAAAACCGTCGCGACCTTAAAAATATCACTTCAAGAAGGAAACGACCCGCTTTTTGTGGTGGACCAAACAAAAACTTTTCTTTTAAATAAATACCGGATTTCTCATTCAACCGTTGAGATATGCAGAAAAGCCGAAAACTGTTCCCTCTGTCCCGTCCGGTTGGACGAAGAAGAAACAAATGTCGGAGAAATCGCATCAAATCAGAAAAAAAGACAATCAAATAAGGAAGAATAAAAGGAGTTTCATACATGAACCTTTCCATACAAAAACCTCTTGTCTGTCTGTTTGACTGGGACGGTACGTTGGCTGATACGGAAAAAGCCGTAACAAAAGGGTTGGAGGCGGTTTTAGAACATTTTGGCCAAGCCTCTTGGCAAGAAATGAAAAAGAAAAGAGATATATCTAAATCCTGGAAGGAAAATTTTCCCAACTTCTTCGGTCCGGAATTGGCGGATGAAGCCTATATCTGGTATGTTAATTATTATGAAAAATACTGTCTTGAGGAAGTTAAACCCATGCCGGGCGCACATGCTTTTTTAACCGCCCTTTCCGATTCAGGCATTTTGAAAGGAATTGTTTCAAATAAAGAAAAAAGCCTTTTGTTTAAAGAAGTTTCCCGCAACTTTCCGGATATTTCTTTTTTCAGACTTTTAGGAAACGGAGAAGCCGAACGCAATAAACCCGCCCCGGATCCCGTTTACAAAATTCTGGAAGGGACAGGCATTTCTCCTTCAATAAAAGATGTTTGGTTTATCGGAGACAGCGGACAAGATTTATCCTGCGCTTTTACTTCCGGTTGTCAACCGATATTGATGAAGCCGAAGGAAAATTTTGCTTCCTTTCCGACGCAAGTGCTTCAAAAAGGGCTTTATTTTTCTTCTTTCAACGAGCTTTCGGATTTTTTTCATAAATATTGACAAATATAAAAAAATAGGATATTCTGCATCAAAAAAGAATAAAAGGATCTGAATATGTCTTTGAAAAGAGATTGGGAAGATATTTTAAATACGGATTTTGTTAATACATCTAAAAATGAACCGAATATTTTTGAAACAAACGAAAGAGATAAAAAAACAGAACCGCTTTTAAACAGCCTTTTAAGTCTGCACTATTCTCGACAGTATTGTAAATTGGATGATAAAACACAGGTGACACCTGTTATTTATAACAGTATATTTGACTTTGATGCAAAACTCAGAACCCGTGGAAAACATAGTGAAGAATGCGGCCTTTTAGGCAGAAAAACAGGCGGACTCATTGGCGAAAGGGAAAAAGACGAAACTTTGGGTCTAACTGTCGGACTTATTCTGGAATACGCGGGCAAAGTCCATGATTTGCAAAGCCTACCTTTCGGTCATACTTCTGAAAGAACAGTTTCCTCTTTTTTTGAAAAAGCTTTTAACGGACAATTGAAAAAAATAGGGTTAACCCGTCTCCAACAAGAAGAATTCAAGCATTTTGACGCAAATCCGATGACATTGCGCGAACTTTTAAGAAAACCGGAATTAAACGCAACAAAAAGCGCTGTCGCCGCCTGCATCAAATCACCTTGGGGAATTGATAAGGCTTTGGAAAAAAGGACGAAATTCGGTTATTTTCAGGCAGACAAGGAAGCTTTTGAGCTGTTAGCCGAAGAAACGGGAATGGTACCTAGAAAGGATGGCTCTTTTGCACGTCATCCTTTAACCCATTTATTGGAAGCCATAGATGATATTTCTTACGCTTTAGGGGATTTACTGGATTTTGTTTATCTCGGACATGAAAAAGTGGATACCGTTTTAAATCTTTACGCCCGCCTTTCCGGCCGTTCCTATGACGGAAAAAGACAAAAAGACACGAATCCTTTCATCCTGTTAAGAAAATATCATTATGATGCGGTACAGGAAACCTTAAAAAATATATTAAATGTTTTTTACAAAAACAAGGAAGAGATTTTTAACGGTACTTATGAAGGTAGCCTGCTTACAGAAATTCCAAATGCCGCAGCCTTCGCTCAAACAAAAGCTATCGCCGTTCCCCACTATAAAAACAGAGATGCTATGCTTTTTTATCCTCTGACATCAAAAAAATGTATCCATGTCCAAACGGAAGAGCTATTAGATTTTTACATAACCAGCCTTTTCACACAGAACAAAGAAGCATCAAATCTGTTATGGGAAAAAGTGCTTCGTTTCAATGATGAAGAACTTCAAAAACAATCTTCAGATTACGAGAAAATTTTAACCG
>CASFRQ010000227.1 GCA_949296785.1 uncultured Alphaproteobacteria bacterium | reverse complement strand
ACCGGCCGGGCGGGCAAAGGCGTCGGCCGGGCGGGAACCGATTTTGAGGGAGCCGATTTTGGAGGTTGTTTAGGCGCCGCTGGAGCTTTGTCTTGTGTTTGAACAGGAGCGGCGGCCGCCGTTGTCGTTTTTTCTTTCGCTTTTGGTTTTTCGGCGGGCGATTTTGACCTTAATGGGGGGAGAGAGGTCTCTTTCGTTGTTTTCATGCTTTTTAAATCCACAACCACAATGCCTGCCGTTCTGGAAATTTCTTTTTCCTCATTAAAGAAAGGAAGCTGTACCAGGAAAAACCCAAGGAAGAAAAGGTGCAGCAAAAGAGAAAAGAAAAAGCCCTGAAACACTTTTACTCCTTCCTTTACTGTTTTTTCCGAGCCAAAGGAGCGCCGGCTTTCTTTTGTGAAGTCGCTGTTTGCTTTGACTGACCGCTTTTAGTCGGAGTTTTAGATTTTGCTTTTGCGCCTTTTTGAGCGGAAGAGGCCGTCGTCGCCTTCTTTTGAGGCAGATAAAGCGTCTCTTCGCGAACGGCCGTCATGTCCGTTTTTAATCCGACCTTTTCAAATCCTGCCGCGCGCAGAAGTGACATGACCTCTATCACGGAGCCGTAAGGAACGGTTTTGTCCGCGCTTATCATCATGCGCAGCTCCGGATTTTGGGCGGCGATGGCGATGATTTTGGGAATGAACTCGTCTTTGGAAACTTCGTTTTCACCGATAAAAAGCGCGCCTGCCTGATTTAAAGAGACATCCAGGATATCCTCCTGTTCCGTTAGCATTTTACCGTCTCCTTTCGGCAAATCAAGCGTAATGCCGCTGGTCATCATCGGCGCCGTCAACATGAAAATCGCCAAAAGAGAAGTCATAATGTCAATCAAAGGCGTCAGGTTGACATCACTGTTCAATTTGCGTTTGGAACGTTTCAGCATAAAAGCCTCCTTTCCTTACGCCTGTTCTTTCGGCGAAGAAGCGCTTTGGTCCAACTGACGGGACAAGAGGGTACTCAACTCGCTGGCAAAATTTTCCATCTGCTTTGTGAAACCGTCAATATCCGTGGAAAGTTTGTTATAGGCTAAAACCGCCGGAATGGCGGCAATCAGACCGACGGCAGTGGTAAACAGAGCCTCCGCCACGCCCGGCGCGACGGCGGAAATGTTCGTGCTTTGGGATAAGCCGATGGAGTTAAAACTGTCCATAATTCCCCAGACGGTGCCGAACAGGCCGAGCAAAGGAGCGACCGAACCGACGGACGCCAAAAAAGTCATTCTTCGTTCTAACTGGTCTACTTCCTTGTCTATGGTGATTTGCATGACTTTTTCAAGACGTTCTTTGATGCTGGCGCCGTTAAGGGAAGCCGCCGGCTGTTTCAAAGAACGGCGCCATTCTTTCATGGCTGCCGTGAAAATGGCGGACAAGGGATCCTGCGGCCGGTTGCCGATTTCCTGATACAGGCTTTCCATAGAAGCGCCGGACCAGAATTTTGTTTCAAAAAGTTTTGTTTTTTCTCTGATTTTTTTGAAGGAAATCAATTTTTCAAAAATAATCGCCCACGACCAAACGGACGCGAGGAATAAAGCAATAATCAACGCCTTCATGAATAAATCAGACTGAAGGAACATATTCAGCATTGAAAAAGAATGTCTTGTAATTTCTACGGGTGCCGGCATCGGTAATCCTCTTAAATATTCGCTTTTTTATTTAAACTGTTCTCCATATTAAACTGATTTTTACAAAACGGCAACAAAGAAGCTTTCTTTTATTCCAAAAAAAACGAAAAAGCAAAAAACCGCGCCGGCGCTGTAAGAACGGGCGGAGGTCGGAAAACGGTTCGCTCCAACCACTTTGTTTTTCCGCCGTTTTGAAAGGGGTTCTGCCAGAGGCAGAAAATTGAAGTTTTTATATTTGAAGGCGTCAAAGATTGCCGAAGAATCGTTTTCAAATTGGTGGTTCGGCGGTCTGGACGGATTAGGGGGAAGCTTTGTTTATGTCCGGTCGGATGAGACGATAACAACTTTCAAAGAAGAAAACGACGGTTCGGCGAGGCCAGAAAGATGAAGAGCTTAATTTATTGCAGGTTGGATGGGGTGATGACAGTTTTTGAAGAGAAAAGCGGCAGTTTCGGTTTTTGACCGACCATGCGGACAGGGAAGTCGGGTGGACGAGAAAATCGGGCGAGCAGGGAAGCTTTGGAAGAAAAATCGGAAAGACAGGGCAACCGAGCGGATGGAAATTTTTTGAAAAAGCCGAACAGTCACGCTGTTCAGGTATCGCCGGGATATTATCCCGTGTTTGAAGAAGTGTCTTTGTGTTGCGGAAGAGACAATGCCTGTTGGAATAATTTAACAAAGCATCCAATATCGGGTACGGTCAATCTTCATCGGTTGTCTGAGGCGGAAACGGCGCCGATGGCCGCCGGAGAATCGTCGTCGGCGTATCTCAACCAGTTTACCTTAACCCACCGGGGTTCAGTCTCGGCTGCTTTTGACCGTTTCCTTGCCGTTGAACGGCCTTCGCGTCCATTCTTTCCATGTTCAATTCCATCATCAAAAGGCCGGCCGTTTTTTATTATTGAATGGTATCCATGTCTGTCTTTTTTATGTTCGGCTTTGGTTGCGCTTGGCTGTTTCCTTCCCGTCCGTACCCTGAAAATCTGATAACCGGCTGAATGAGCCGTTTAACCGCCTTTTCCGGTATTTCCGGCTACAAAATTCAGTTTAAAAAAATAAAGAGAAAACGAAATCTTTCCAAAAGACGAAAGCGCCGATTTCCCCCGATTACTTTTTCAGATGGCCGTGATTGCAAATACTTTTCCGGATGGCTGTGGCCGCAAATTTTTCACATCTGAAAAAACATCAGACAACACCTTCTCGGAATGCCTTATTTTTTAAGTTTCGCGTCTGTGAGTATTTTTATAATACTCGGGGGCGGGTTAAGATGCTTTGAGGACCTTTTCTTGCATTTTTTCCAGCTTTTCTTTAACATCCGCCGGGATGCGAGCAGGCGCCATCGTCTGCGTGTCAATCATGACGACCTGTATTTTTAAAAGGACAAGTTCTTCTTTGTTTTTTCGGACTGTCTGCGTTAAAAGAGCAGAGGCGCCGGCGACTTTGTCAACGGTTGTTTCTACAGTCAAGGTATCTTCCAGCTTCGCCGGTTTTTTAAAGTCCAGTTCCGCCCGATGCACGACAAGCCCCAGATGGCGTTGAAGAAGCATCGTATTTGAAAAACCCATTTCTTTCAACAATTCGCTTCGGGCGCGTTCGGCGTATTTCAGGTAGTTGGAATGATAGACGATTCCTCCCGCATCCGTGTCTTCATAATAAATTTGAAAAGAATATGTATGCATTATTTTGATTCTCCATTAAAATCCAATTCAGGAAAAGACTCTGAATCGTATGCCGAGACTTTTTTTCCCGCCATTTTCCCCGCCGTTTTTTCAACGGGAAAATCCAACCCGAGATATTTGTACCCGGCGCTGGACAGCATTCTTCCGCGGGGCGTGCGCTGGACAAGCCCTTTTTGCATTAAAAAGGGTTCAATGATTTCTTCAAGAGTGTCTCTTTCCTCGCTTAGAGCGGCAGCAAGCGTTTCAATGCCGACCGGGCCGCCGGCGTATTTTTCCGCGATACAGGAAAGATAGCGCCGGTCCATCATGTCCAGTCCGGCTCTGTCCACATCCAAACGGGACAAGGCTTTATCCGCCTGTTCCTGCGTGATGATTTTTTTTCCGGGAGACAGACAGACAAAATCCCGCACGCGGCGCAGCAAACGGCCGGCGACCCGAGGGGTACCGCGCGACCTTTTGGCAATCTCGTGCGCGCCGTCCGCCGTGATTTCCATTTTAAAGATGGCGGCGTTGCGTGTGACGATTTTTTCCAAATCCTCTACCGTGTAAAAATCCAGTCTTAAGGGAATGCCGAATCTGTCCCTTAACGGCGTTGTCAAAAGTCCGGAACGCGTTGTCGCCCCGATAAGGGTAAACGGCGGCAAGTCAATGCGCACCGAGCGGGCAGCAGGTCCTTCGCCGATGATGATGTCCAGTTGGAAATCTTCCATTGCGGAATATAAAATTTCCTCCACGGCAGTATTTAAACGATGGATTTCATCAATAAATAAAACATCGTGCGGCTCCAGGTTTGTTAAAATGGCGGCCAAATCGCCGGCTTTTGAAATCATCGGACCGGCCGAGGGGCGAAAACCGACGCCCAGTTCTTTCGCTACAATCTGCGCCAAAGTTGTTTTTCCCAATCCCGGCGGACCGTAAAAAAGAATATGGTCCAAACAATCGCCGCGTTCTTTCGCCGCCTGAATAAAGACTTTCAGGTTTTCCGTGATTTGTTTCTGCCCGATGAAGTCCGACAGTTCCTGCGGGCGCAAAAAAAGACCGGCGTCGTCCTCGTGACCCAACTTCTGCGGTGTGATAAGGCGTTCTTCAACCATTTTTCATCTGCCCTATTTTTCTGAGAGACAACCGGATAAGTGTCTGCAAGTCTGTATCTTTGTTTTCCTGATATAAAGAGGAAACGACCAAAGCCGCGTCCGCACGCATATAACCGAGATTGACAAGGGCAGAAATCGCCTCTTCCGCCGTGCGGGAGGAAGCCGACTGCTCTTGAAACCTGGAGAGGGAAGCGCTGGAGGCGAACATATCCGTTTTTCCTTTTAATTCCGTGACGATTCGGGCGGCCAGCTTCGGTCCGATGCCCGGCGCCCGGGTAATCTGTTTCGTGTCCGCGGCGGCAATGGCGAGGGCCAGCTCTTCCGGTTGGAAAACAGACAACAAAGCCTGCCCCCCTTTAAGACCGAGGCCTTGAACGGAAGTCAGTAGATTAAAGAAATTTTTTTCCTCTTCGGTCAAAAAACCGTACAGATGAATATGGTCTTCCCGAACATTTGTTTCAATCCAAAGGCAGACGGCTTCCCCCGTCTTCGGCAGTTTTT
>CASFRQ010000226.1 GCA_949296785.1 uncultured Alphaproteobacteria bacterium | reverse complement strand
GGTTTTATCCGACCGCTTCCGTTGAGGTGAAATATCCTTTAATCAACCAGGGGGAGACAATTTCGCAAGTGATTGAGCCGGTGGCGAAGTTGGTTATCGCCCCTTCTTCAAAAGAAAACGCCAATATTCCAATCGAGGACAGTCTGGATACGGAATTTGACGATTCCAATCTATTCGCGACCAGTCGTTTTACGGGTTATGACAGAGTGGAGTACGGCTCTCATCTTGCTTACGGGGTAAAATGGACTTTGTACGCGCCGAATAATTCCAGTATTTCTACCTTTTTCGGTCAGTCATATCAGTTTTCCAAGCATGAAGTGTTTCCGGAAAGGTCTGGATTGAGGCCTCATTTTTCTGATTATGTGGGACGAGTGAACATTTCTTATAAAGATTTATCTTTGGCTTACCGTTTCCGCTTGAATTATAAAGATTTTAATCCTCAGACTTCGGAGGTAAATCTGAATTACGGGCGAGAACCTTTAAGAATCGGGGTGGATTATATGTTTTTGAAACAGAGCGACTATTTTTATTCCGATTTTCCGGATCGGGAGGAGGTTCTTTTTTATCTGAATTCTAAATTGACGAAAGACTGGTCTGTTTATTACTATTACCGTTACGCATTCGGCAAAGACGGCGGTCCCATAGAAACGGGAGGGACTTTGCAATATGAGGACGAATGCGTTCAAATTGCTTTTGACGTGGAAAAATCTTACACGCAGGACAGGGATTACAAGGGGGATTTGTCTTTTGTCCTGAGGTTTAATTTAAAGATGTTGGGGAATTTTGAATGACGTTTTTAAAAATCTTTTTCTTTCTTTTTCTCTTGTCAAACTCTTTTGGAGGCATTTCTTTTTCCGACGCGTTTGCCGCCGCGCCTGAAAAAAGCGTTTTGGCTGTTGTTAACGACGAAATTATTACGCCTTATGATGTTGATTCCAGGATTAGGCTTCTTCTTGTCAATGCTCCCGGAGAAAAGGTACCGTCTGAAATGGAACAGGAAGTTCTTTTTTCCTTAATTGATGAAAAACTGAAAATTCAGGAGGGAAAAAGGCAGGGGCTTGTCAACACAGCGGCGGAAATAGACGACGCGATTTACCGGGTGGAAGTTCAAAACGGCATGAAAAAAGGGAATTTGGAAAAAATGCTAGAAAGTAAAAAAATTCCCGTTGAAACATTAAAAAATCAAATTAACGCCGATTTAGTTTGGTTTAAATTGTTGGCTAAGGAACAGGATGAATCAACCGAAGTCTCCGAAGAGGAAATCAACGCTCGGCAGAAATATTTGGAAGAGGAGCTTAAAACTTCCGGTTTTTTAATCGGGAAGATTTCTTTCCCTTATGCTGGCGAGAAAGAAAAGAAAGAAGCGGAAAAAAAGGCTGAAAAAGCTTTTGCGCGTCTTCAAAAAGGGGAAGTTTTTCAAAAAGTCGCCGAAGATTTCGGTTCTTCGGAAGGTTTGAAATGGTATAAGGAAACTGAATTGGAAAAAGGCCTTCTCCCTGTTTTAAAAGAAATGCAACCCGGGCAGGTTTCCCGTCCCGTAAATGTTGAGGGAAAGTATGTTTTGGTCGCGCTGGCTCAAAAAAGGGAAGCTTCAAAAGACGGAAAAGCCGTTGCCTGGGAAGTGGCCCAGGTGGGCGTTTCAAAGGAACGTAGCGCCGAAGTTCTGGATGCCATTTACCTTTTAAAATCTTGTTCGGCTTTGATGGATAAAGCAAAAGAACTCGGGTTGGAGGCGACTTCCCGTCGTCAAACGGTTCCCGTGGACCAGTTGCCGCCTGCAATCAAGCTGCCTTTGGAACAGGAAGGACGCTCCGATATTGTCGTGGGGCCTGTGGAAGGGGCGGGCTTTAATCTGTTTTTGATGAGGTGCGGCGGAGAAAAAAGAGTTTCTGTCCTTCCGTCCAAAGAACAGACGGCGGCGGCTTTGAAAGAGGAGAAGATGGAACTTTTTTCAAAGAAAATGCTCCAAGATGTCAAACGTTCCGCCGTGATTGAAATAAAATAACTCTTAAAATCAAAATCGGGGTGCGTTTTTGAAAGAAGTACCGCGGAATTTTTCCTCCTTTTCCGATTTTTTTGAAGAAGGAAGGAAAAAGGGACAATGTGTTTTTCCCCGCGTTTAAGGTTCCCCGAGGTTAGAGTTTTTGAAAAGTCTGAGGATTAGAGATGGCATATCGGTTAAAAGAAATAATTGCCCTTTTTCAGTTATCGGCGAAAAAGTCGTTGGGGCAGAACTTTATTCTTGACCCGATTCTTCTGGATAGAATCGCCGGTTTGGTTTTGGAAGGTCTGGACAACAGAAATGTTTTGGAAATCGGGCCGGGGCCCGGGGGTATGACGCAAGCTCTTCTTCAAAACGGGGCAAGGGTCTTGGCGGTGGAAAAAGATGAACGGTGCGTACGCGCTTTACAGCTTTTAAAAGAGGAATATCCGTCTTCTTTGGAAATTTTGGAAGGAGATGCGCTTTTTTTGAATGAGAAAGAGGTCGTCTCTGAATTTTTTTGCCTTTCCGAAAAAGATTTTCTTTCATGGAAAAAAAGACCTTCTTTGGCGGGCAATTTGCCCTATAATATATCCACGCGCCTGTTGCTCAAATGGTTGCGTGAAATACAACTTTTTAGCAGGTTGACGTTTATGTTTCAAAAAGAGGTGGGCGCCAGATTGAAGGCCGCGCCTTCGGACCCTTCTTACGGCCGTCTGTCTGTTTTAACCCAATGGCTTTGTCGTGTGGAAGAGGTGTTAAGCCTGCCTGCCGGCGTTTTTACTCCCTCGCCGAAAGTGGATTCGGTTCTTGTTCGGTTGACGCCGAGGGAGAAACCTTTGGCGCCGGCTGATTTTTCCTGTTTGGAGAAAGTGACGGCCGCCGCTTTCGGTCAAAGGCGGAAAATGCTGCGTTCCAGTCTGAAATCTTTGGGAAATGCAGAGGAATTTTGTGCCGTTGCCGGTGTGGAACCCACTTTAAGGGCTGAAAATGTACCGGTGGAGGCTTATTGTGCCATGGCGCGTTTTTTGTCGGAAAAGGAAAAATGTTCTTTATCTCCAGGCAGCGGGGAAAACGAGTGCCGGTACGGAAAATCCAAGTTCCGAAAAGAGTTTTAGGCGTTTTTTCGGCAAAAAGCTTCCCGCCTTATGTTTTTTTATTTCAGGGAGGGTTCTGCCGGAAAATTTTCAGCATGTTGGGGCGGAGGTTTTTTATTTGTGAACCCTGAGAAGCGTCAGAGCATACACTGTAAACAGGCAGGATAAAATATGAAAACGCCCGTTTGTGCGGGCACAGGATTCAAAGAGGGGAAAATGATTGTTTTATATCCTTTTTTTAGATTTTTAATCTTTCTTTCAGAATTTTTGATGGCGGTGATTTTTATCCAGGTGATATTTAGCTGGCTGCTTTCTTTCGGGGTTTTGGATTTAAGAAATCAGATGACTCGTCAAATAGCCGAGGTTCTCCATAAAATAACGGCGCCTTTTTATGCCGTGGCGTATAAGATTCTGCCTCCGATGGGAGGGTTGGATTTTGCTCCGCTTGTTTTATGGTTTGTTCTTATGTTGTTTCAAAGGGTTCTATGGAAAATTATTGTCGGTTTATAGAAAAAGAGGCGGATATCTGGCAAGTGCCGGAAGAAATGTCAACATTGGCACGTCAGGTTGTTTGTCCTGCAAAAGACGGCCTTTTTTTGAATATCCATCTGGTTCCGAACGCTAAGAGGAGGCAGGTGGGCGGTGTTTTTGACACTTCATTTTTAAAAATTTCGGTTTTATCTCCGCCGGCGGATTTTAAAGCCAACCAAGAGCTGTTGACTTTCGTGGCGGAAAGCCTCAAAATAAAAAAATCGGAAATCTCTTTGGCAAAAGGGGAAACTTCCAGAAGAAAGTCTCTTTTTATCAAAGGCGTTCCCGCAGAGTTGGAAAGGAAAATAGCACAATGGCTTTGGCTCAGCTTATAGACGGCCGGTTGATCGCCGCCCGGCTCAGAAAAGAACTTTCGGAAAAGGTTGAAAAGATAAAAAAGAGGGGGCGGGCGCCGTCTCTGGCAGTGATTTTGGCGGGGGAAGATCCTTCCAGTATGATTTATGTCCGCAACAAGGAAAAATATTCCAAAGAGGTCGGTATAGAAGCATCGCTTTACCGTTTGCCGGTGCAAACGGGAGAAAGGGCTTTGCTTGATTTAATAGGCGAACTGAATGAAAGCCCGGATGTGGACGGTATTTTGGTCCAATTGCCGTTGCCTCCGCACATTAACGCGCAGAAAATCATTGAAAAAATAGACCCTCGCAAGGATGTGGACGGTTTAACTCCTTGGAACCAAGGCTGTTTGATGGGAAGAAGAGAAGGTATGGTGCCGTGCACGCCTTTGGGATGTATGGAGCTGATTAAAAGCACAGGTGTTTCTTTGGAGGGGAAAACCGCCGTGGTGGTCGGGCGTTCTCTTCTTGTCGGCTCCCCGATGGCGCAGCTTTTATTGAAAGAAAATTGTACGGTTATACAAGCTCATTCCAAGACGAAAGACCTTTTTTCCTATACGCGTCAGGCGGATATCCTGGTCGTGGCGGCGGGCCGGCCCGGGCTTGTTTCCGGGGAGGGTGTCAAAGAAGGGGCCATCGTGATAGATGTCGGTATTAACCGCCGGGAGGATGGGCATTTGTGCGGAGATGTTGTCTTTGAAGAAGCTCTTCAAAAAGCGGCGTTTATCACGCCTGTTCCAGGCGGTGTTGGTCCGATGACGATTGCCATGCTGCTGCGCAACACGGTGAAAGCTTCTGCCTTTTTTTTGCCACAATCTTCTGATTTAATAAAATTAGAAGAAGAATCTTAAGAGTAAGGAGAGTGCCATGAAAAGAAAAATCCTTTATGCTTCGGCCGGTTTGGCTGCGTTGGCCTGTGTTTTGTCCCCGACGGAAAGCAAGGCGATGTTCCCGGCTTTTGACGGTACCTTGTTCGGTGCCCGCGTGGAACAGGCTGTGGTTATGATTAAAGAAGGGTACGAGTTTTATGAACAAGGTAGAACTCTTGTTGACCAATCTATTGCCATGGGGACTTATATTAAGGAGGGTGATTGGAACAAGGCTTTCGGCGCTTTGGGAAATTCATTGAATAGTTTGGCCGGTATGGGTGTGGATGTTATTAATATAAAGAATGCTATCAATAATACTCAAAATAAAGTAAAAGAGGTTCAACAGGCTGCTGGGGATATACAATCGGGTAAAGCTTTGGATGATTTAAAACAAGCAGGGGTAGGTTATGCTAATGATGCTATAAATAAAGGATTAACTTCAATAGATAACGCTATCGCTGAAAAAAAAGCAAAAATGCTGGGAGACGAAAAAGAAACACAAGCTCAAAAAGAACAACGTTTGGCTGAGATTGATGAAGAAACAACGGATGTTATTACGGAAAGTTTTGCTTATGCCCAGACGGCGCAGCAGTCGGCATCCGAATCTCCTCAAAAAACGGAACAATTGTCGCAGCAAGTGGCCGGATCCACGGATATGGCAACGGACCTTCAAAATTCGGCAGATGTCGCTATTTATCAGGCGGAGGTTTTAAATGCCGGCAACGAAACGCGAGCCAGAATGTTGCAAATGATGTCTATCCAGGCTGTCAGGGCCAGAGCTTCGGCCAGTTAAAAAGGAGGCGGCAGATGAGGTTTTATAGAAAATATTTTATTATTCCCCTGGCTGTGGCGGCTTGTCTGCTCCCGCTTCAAAGTTATGCGTTTAACATGATTGAAGCCGCGATGGTGGAAGTTGAGAAAATGTTGAACGAGTGGACAAAAGACAGCCAGGAAGTTTCCAAGGATCTTGAAAAGGATATTTCTAAAATAGAAGGAAAAGTCGGAACAAACACGGCTTTGAGGTCAAACGCGAATATTCCGGACGCTTCCCAATTAACGCCGCTCGTAACGGAAGAAATGGCGTCTTCCGTGGAATCGGGGGATGTTGAGGGCGGTCAAAAAACGGCGAAAGATTCTTTGGTTTTGAAAATTTCAACTACCGGAGCTTTGAACGAAAATAAAACAAGGCAGGAAGAGATAAATACGCTTCTTCTGCTGGATGCGTACGGGCTTTCTTTAAGCAGTATGAAATCTGTTGAAAAAGTTCAAGAAGAGGCTCAGAAGCGTGCGCAGCAGGTGGAGCAGTCCGATAACACACGCCAACTTCAGGGATATGAAAACGAGTTGAAAACGATAAATGCCGAAAGGCAGAATATTATTAATGTGTTGGAAGGGGCTTATCTGCAAATTTATTCAATGGATTTGATGTCAACAATGCCTCCGCAGGACGCCAACGAGTAGGAAAAATGGAAGAAAGGGGAACAAAATGAAAAGCTTTTATAAAATTTTAGCAATTGCTCTTCTATTGAGTTTTTTCTCGCAGCCGGGAAAGGCTTTCTCGACAATTGATGTGGCTGCTCTTGGCGGGCACCTCCAGGCGTTGATCAGTGAGATGACGAGTGTGGGTGGCGCGAATTCAAAGAATGAAGATTTGGAACAAAAAGAGGAAACCGTCGGGATGGAAAACCGAACGGAGGATATTGTCGGGGCAGTTTATTCAAAAGATTAGATGCTTCCGTTACAGCGTCGACAGAAGAAGATTTGACGGAGATGGAAAAATGAAAACGGAATTTAAAAAATATTTTCTTTTAGCAAGCATATTGTTCTTTGCCATTTCTTCTGCGATGGCTCAGACGACCTCTTCGGATTATGATGAGGCTGGTATTGTAATGGGAAAGCCCCAAGAAAGTGTTTCCAAAGCGTATGCTTATGTGAAAGAGACCTTCTTTTATCCTTACACACCTGGGAAGGCAAGGGCGCGGGTTAAACGGGAGAAGATAGAACAAAATCGTCGTGATTATATGGATGAAACAATTCTTTATTCTCAGGAGCTTTCAAAAAAATTTCTTGAAGAAACGCAGCCTTCTTTAAATGAAAAAGTGGAAATTTTGGAAAAAGGAAAATCAGAAGCTTCCGATTTAAGGAGCAGTATCGCTCTTGGAACAGGTGGGCTTTTCTTAAAAATGCAGGCGGAAATGAAGTCTCTTGAATTAGAGACGGCACTTATAGAGATGGAACTGTATCCGCTTCTTTTGTCAACGGATGTTTATTTCAGAGAAGATTTGTCAACTTTGTCTCAGACAACAGCAGCTTCAGCTTCTGCAGGTAGTTCCGGTGGAAGTTTTTGGGATAAAGCAACTTCTTTTGCCGGGCAAGTTCAGGATGGATTCGGTAAGGTTCAGGAAACGGTGGATCAAGCTTCAGAAGTCTATAATGATGCAAAAGAAACCTACAATGAGGCGAAAGAAGTCGTTGATATGGCAAAAGAAGGAAATTGGCAAGGGATTGCCGATAAAACGGGAGCTTCTGATTTTATTGATGAACAGGCCGATAAAGGGGCTAAAGTCATAGAGGGTAAAATCAATACTGGAATTCGTGAGTTTGAAAACAATATGACTGGAAAACAGTCTGAGGAACAATAAAATATTTTAAGAAGATTTGACGGGGATGGAAAAATGAAAACGAAATTAAAAAAATATTTTCTTTTAGCAAGCATATCGTTCTTTGCCATTTCTTCTGCGATGGCTCAGACGACCTCTTCGGATTATGATGACTTTTTGGCCGGTATTATAACGGAAACGGGACAGTATGGTTCTGATTCTTCCAATGCTGGCGGGGGTACGGCCGGCAATGGGTCTGGAAATAATTCGGGAGTTGGAAATAATGTCGGAAATAATTCCGGAAATTCTTCCCAGAATCAAAATTCTTCCGGTAATGGCTTTGGGTTGTCCGATGAAGAGGCTTTTGCCCAAGGTTCGTTGCGTGAGCATTACTCTTCTACGGAAGAACTAATGCAGGATAGAGACCGTTATTTAAATCAAAAGAATCAGACAAGCGGTTCCACAATGTCCATCAATGCCGATGACACTTTTGATGATTTGATTAACAGAAAATCCACGACGCTTTATGACGATGTTGAGAATATGGAAGATACTTACCTTGACACGCAGAAGCGGACATGGAATCTTAATTGGCTGATGAAGCTTCTGAAAGCTTTGTTTGTCGTTGTTCCGACGATTGACGGGCCTGTCAATGCCGTGGAACCGGTTGAGGTGTCGGGGGCCGGGGCCGATACGGCGGCGGCGGCTCAGCAGGAAAAGACCGGTGAAGAGATAAAAGATGCCTATGGCAGCGATAATTTAAGTGAATACGGGATAGACGCTCCGGAAATGGAAATGGATAGTCTGTACGACTCTCATGTGACGATTTTGTCTGGGGTTGATTTATCCGATATGCGAAAAATTTCAGAGGTAACGGAAGAAAATATTCTTGTTCAGACCAGTATAAAACCGAAAGATATAACGGAGTTTGAGCATAAAAAAGAAGTTTTCGTCCAGGAAAATATTATAGAAATTTTAGCAAAAGTTCTTTACATTAAAAAACAGATTAGTGTTTTAGAAGAAGAAATGAACAGTTTGGCGAGCAAAGCAGGGGAGCCGGATAACAAGGATCAAGAACAACGTTATCAGTATCAGGCTCATGAATTATACAGCAAGATGCTGGCTTACCATCAGGTTTTAGTTTCTTTGAAGTTGCAACTGGGTGCGGTGAAAGGACTACAAAATTCTAAGACTTTACCATCATCTCTTTTAAATGAGACTGAGGAATAAGGAGAAAATCAATGAGACATGTATCTTACGGCATACTTTCCACTATGATGGTTGTTTTCGGATTGGCGTGCGTTTTTCCGGCGCAAGCAGCCGTTAAAAGGACAGCTCCGAGAAATCGTGGCTATGAGGCTGTTGACACTTCTCAGGCTCAAAAGAGGGCTCAGGCGGTTCAGACATTGTCTGATGTCGTGGAGGTTCATAATTTCTTTTCTCAACTGCCGGAAATTAAGCGGCAGGAGTTGAAATTCAAAGAGGCGCTTTTGATGCATGAATTGGACAACCGCCGTTTGTCGGATGACATCCAATGCAATGTTGATTTGTTAAGAAATGATTTTAAAAATCCTGAAAAAGTTTGGGAAAAGCTTTCCGGGCAAGCTTTGACTCTGG
>CASFRQ010000225.1 GCA_949296785.1 uncultured Alphaproteobacteria bacterium | reverse complement strand
TTCATGTCTTTATATATTCAACAAAAGACAAGCATGGCCATAGAAATAATCAACGGCAATATGGAACTTTCTTCCAATAACGATGTTGTGAAAAAATATTTAACCGAAAAATATGAAACTTTAGGGGAAAAAGAATTTTTTAATTTTATAGCTAATGAAGCCTCAAAGGATAAGGCTGTTCCCGAAGAGCTAAGGGCGTCTGTCTTATTTAACAAAAACCTTTTAGCAGAGACGTTTGCTGATTACGCTGAGCGGGCGAAGAAAGAGAAGCCTTATGAAGGAGAGAAGTCAACCTTAAATGAAGAGTATAGCAAACCTGCTGAAAAAGGAGATATGCGCCTCATGGACCTAATGCTGAATAAAAAAGCAAGATAATTTGAGGGGCAGATTTTAACTTAAAAAAAGAGGGAAAAGGAAAGTTTCTTTTCCCTTTTTTTAGTAAGCTGTGATAAAAACAGTTTAATCAATGGGAGTATTTTTTTGGAATTTTCTTTGTAAGCTGTAAGGGGATAAATTTTTGACCATCATTGAAATCCGTGTCCTTGAAAAATATTCTGAAAATTTGAAAAGGAAGGTTATTTATAAAAAATGACATGTTTTTGTTGATTTTTCAGAAAATAAACCAAATGAGAGCTCGCTCAAAAAGGTTTTTTGAATGCGGAAGGAAAAAAGGTAGAATGCCCGATTTGAAAAATAAATGAAAAAAGCCTTCTTCAAAAGATACTTTTGGAACAAAGAAGACTGAAATAAAAAACACCGGCGCCCAATGAGACACCGATGCTTTTTCCTTTTGCTTCGCAATATATTCTCATTTTCCTTCAAAAAGAATGACTTGAAGGAAAAAAACTTATTTTCTGTCGCTTAACAGATACAGAATGGCCCTGAACAGGTTGATAAAGTCCAAATAAAGTTCCAAAGCGCCGAAAACGGCAACGACTTGGTTAGCTTGCTCATCGTTTTCTTGATATAAAGCGCGGATTTTTTGCGTGTCATAGGCTGTCAATCCGACAAAGACAATGACCGTTACCCATGAAATCACAAAATCCATTGCCGTGCTTTTCATGAAAATGTTAACAAGGCTGGCTAAAATAATCCCCCATAACCCCATTATCATGAAAGAACCGATGCCCGTCAAATCCTTCTTCGTGGTATAGCCGTACAAACTCATCCCCGCGAACATAGCGCTGCAGACCAAAAACGCGCGCGTGATTTCCGCTCCGGAAAAAGAGATGACAATGGTGTTGAATGAAATTCCGATTAAAGCGGAAAAAGTCCAAAATAAAAACTGCGCTTTTCCGACATTCTTTTCCCTCAACGCGGACGGAAACATAAAAATCAATCCCAGCGGCGCCAAAAGCGTCACCCATCCCAGCACAGAATAACTGACACTGGTTTCCGTAATGTTAAAGAACATGGGCAGAACAGACGGACGAGAAGCGATAAAAGCTGTCAAAGCCGTTACAATCAATCCGCCGAACATGTAGTTGTAAACGCTCATCATATAAGAACGCAGCCCTTCGTAAAGGGAGGTGCTGTTGTCTACTTCCAAATTTTCCAAGTTTTGAGTCATTTTTTCCCCTTTCAAATAAGTACTCTCTTTTTTAGATATGAAGCAGGATAATAAAAAAATCAAGAAGAGAATGAAAAAATATCTTTGAGGGCGGTAAATAATTTTTTTTGAGGTGGGGGTAATTTTAAGTCGGTGAACGGCTCTTGTAAAAAATACGGAAAAAGGAATGGATTATGATAAGCGGGGATAACAAAGTAGCCTTAAAGGGAAGATTTTAAAAGCCAAAACTCTTGATAAACCGGGAATGGAGGGGCTTTCGGTGTTTTTCGTTTTCTTAATTTACTTCCTCAAAATGTGATATTTCTTGCAAAAGAAAAAAAATTTTTCTAAACTAAATCGTCTTTAAAGGTTAAGATTTTGACATTAAATGAAAAAAACGAAAGAAAAAGAGAGCGAAAATGGCTGTATTGACGAAAAGAAGCGAAAATTATCCCCAATGGTATCAGGATGTCATCTCAAACGCGGATATGGCGGAAAATTCCGTCTCTCCCGGATGTATGGTGATTAAGCCGTGGGGATACGGTATTTGGGAGCGTATCCAAAGGGAAATGGACGACAGGTTTCGGGCGACGGGGCATGAAAACTGCTATTTCCCGATGTTTATCCCGATTTCCTTCTTTCAGAAAGAAGCCGACCATGTGGAAGGGTTCGCCAAAGAAATGGCCGTCGTGACGCACAGCCGTTTGGCGCAGAACGAGGACGGAAAGTTGGAGCCTGCCTCTAAATTGGAGGAACCTCTTATCGTCCGCCCGACTTCGGAGGCGATTATTTCCGACTGCTTTGCCAAGTGGGTGAAATCTTACCGCGATTTGCCGGTGCTGGTGAACCAATGGGCGAATGTGGTGCGCTGGGAAATGCGGCCTCGTTTGTTTTTAAGAACGCGCGAGTTTTTATGGCAGGAAGGGCACACCGTCCACGCTTCTTACAAAGAAGCGGAGGAAGAAGCTAAAAAAATGTTGGAGGTTTACCGTGAAGTGGCGGAGGATGTCTTGGCTATGCCGGTTATCTTGGGCAAAAAGCCGGAATATGATAAATTTCCCGGGGCGGTGGACACCTACTGTCTAGAGCCGATGATGCAGGACGGTCGCGCTCTTCAGGCCGGAACTTCCCATTTCTTGGGACAGAATTTTGCCAAGGCGGCGGATATTAAGTTCCAAAATGATAAAGGGGAGCTTGAGTATGCCTATACGACTTCGTGGGGTGTTTCAACGCGCCTTATCGGCGGGTTGATTATGTCACACGCCGATGATGAAGGGATGCAGGTTCCTCCGAGAGTTGCGCCTTACCAGATTGTTGTCATTCCCCTGATTAAAAAAGAGGAAGACAGGGAGGTTGTCAGCGCTTACGCTTCTTCTTTGGTAAAAGAGTTGGCGTTAAAAACAGCGTTCGGCGAAAAAATCCGTGTCAAGCTGGATATAAGGAATAAAGCGCCTCAAGATAAATCTTGGGAATGGATTCGTAAAGGGGCGCCGCTTGTTCTTGAAATCGGCCGGCGGGATGCGGACGGGAAGAATGTGATGGTGAAGGTTCGTCATTTAATCAATACGGACGGATTTAAACAGATTATACCGCAAGAGGAGTTTCTGGCTAAAGCGGGCGCTTTGCTGGAACAGGCGCAAAAATCTTTGTTTGACAGGGCGAAAGAACGGCTGGAAAAATACACGCGGACGGATATTCGGACGCCGGAGGAATTTCAGGCTTACTTTGCTAACGGCAATGTGTTTTTGCAGGAAGGGAGCGATAAAAATGTCGCTTTCGTTCGCGGTAAGTGGAGCGGGGATGAAAACTCAGACGAGCTTTTAAAGCAAATGAAGCTGACCATCCGCTGCATTCCTTTTGACCAGTCGGGAACGGAAGGTGTCTGTCTTTTGACCGGTAAAAAAGCAACAATGGATGTGATTTATGCCCGCTCTTACTAAAACATTTGCCTTTGAACGGTTTTTGGCATTCAGATATCTGCGTTCCAAACGGAAGGAAGGGTTCATTTCCGTCATTGCCCTCTTTTCTTTTTTGGGGATTATGATCGGAGTGGCGACCCTGATTATCGTGATGAGCGTTATGAACGGCTTTCGTCAGGAACTGTTGGGTCGGGTGCTGGGCATTAACGGCCATATCGGCGTATATCCCGTTTCAGGACCGGTGCTGAAAGACTATGGGGATAAAGAGCAGATTTTAAAACTTGTGTTGGAACAGGAAAATATCCCCGTTTTGGATACTTCTGTTTTGTCCGGGGAAAAAACGACGGGATTTTCGTCCGATTCTTCGGAAGAGGACGATGTCGGGACGGAAAAGCTGGACAGCAGCGATGTCTCTTTGAACGGCTTTGAAAGCAAGGGCGGCGAGGATGTTTCGGCCTCGGACGGGAAAAAGAAAGAAAAGGCCTTTGGAAACAAAACGGCGAAGTCCGGCGCGCCGGACAAAAATACGCGCCGTTCCTCGTTCGCGCAGGTGATTCCGATTGTGGAGGGGCAGGCGATGGTCTCTTCCCGCAGCCATAGCCAGGGGGCGATGGTGCGTGGCATTCGCGCGGAGGATTTTTTCAATCGGTCGGTGTTGAAAAAAGGCTATGCCGGGGAGAGTTTGGAGGGTTTTAAAGGCAATAAGATTATCCTCGGCAACAGGTTGGCCATGAAAATGGGCGTGTATATAGGGGATTCGGTAATGCTTATTTCCCCACAGGGCAACCGGACGGCGTTCGGGACAATCCCGCGCTATAAAAGTTATCAGGTTTTGGGGACTTTTGATTCGGGGATGTATGAATATGACGCCAATTTCATCTTTATGCCTTTGGACGAAGCGCAACAGCTGTTTATGACCAACGGTGCCGTTTCGCATTTGGAGGTGGTTTTGCCTGAAATGGGAATGGAGGAGAAAGTCCTGCCTTTGTTGGCGGCCAGGTTGCCGGTTGACGCCAGGGCGTATGATTGGAAAAGGTCAAACGAGGCGTTCTTTAACGCTATAGAGGTGGAAAGGAATGTCATGTTCCTGATTCTGACCCTGATTATCGTGGTGGCGG
>CASFRQ010000224.1 GCA_949296785.1 uncultured Alphaproteobacteria bacterium | reverse complement strand
GCGTTCAACATGATTTCCGGCCTGATTATGATGGTGAACGACAAAGTGAAGGATATCGCGATTTTAAGGACAATGGGCGCCTCCAGAGGGTCTATTATGCGCGTTTTTTTGATGGACGGGGTGATGGTCGGCTTTTTCGGCACTTTGTTCGGGACGGCTTTGGGGCTTTTGTTTTGCTACAATATTGAAAATATCCGGCAGTTTTTGGGAAAATTGGCGGGTCGGGACTTGTTTTCGGCGGAAATTTATTTCCTTTCCAAGTTGCCGGCCAAGGTGGATACGACGGAAGTGCTGATTGTGGTCGCGATGGCGCTTTCCTTATCGTTTTTGGCAACTTTGTATCCGTCTTACAAAGCATCCAAAACGGACCCGGTGAAAGCGTTGCGTTATGAATGAAATTTTGACCGGCGAAGAAATGAAAAGGGCGCCCTCGTCAAAGGAAGGACGGGAAACGGAAGGCAAGAAAACCGCTGTTTTGTCCTTAAAAGGGATTGAGCAGTCTTTCGGTTCCGGAAAAAACAAACTCCATGTGTTAAAAGGGATAGACTTTCGCCTTCAAAAAGGGCAGGTTGTGGCTTTGGTCGGGCCGTCCGGTTCCGGCAAAACGACAATGCTTCAAATTGCGGGGCTGTTGGAAAGGCCGGCAAAGGGCGAGGTTGTTTTGGACGGGAAAAACTGTGAAAAGCTCAGTGATAAGGCAAGGACGCTCCTGCGGCGGGATTACTTGGGGTTTGTGTATCAAAACCATTTGCTTTTGTCGGACTTTACGGCGTTGGAAAATGTAATGATTCCTTTGAAAATCGCTTTAAAGTCCAAGAAAGAACAAAAAGAAAGGGCCGCTTTTTTACTGGAAAGAATGGGGTTGAAGGACAGAATGAGTCACCGCCCGGCTCAAATGTCCGGCGGCGAAATACAGAGGGTGGCGATTGCCCGGGCGCTGGCCAACGCCCCGAAAGTGCTGTTGGCGGACGAACCGACGGGGAATTTGGACCCGGAAACTTCCGCGAAGGTGTTTGAACAACTGCTCCAAGTCGTGCGGGAAACGGGCTTGTCCGCTTTAATCGCGACCCACAATCCGGAACTGGCCGCCCAAATGGATCGTTGTATCCGGATGAAGGGCGGTTTGCTGGAGGAAGGGTAAAGACGGCTTTTACAGATTTTTCCGGTTTTTTGAACCGGCGCCGGCATTTATTCGGGGTTTTGGAAAGTATCGGTTTTGAGCTTCATTCTTAAAAAAACGGACGCTTTTGGAAAAGAGTTGGAAAGCGGTTTTGGTTCCGGCTTTTTCGTTCTCTCTCCGGTTTGTTAGGGTGTGTTGAGTTTTTAGCCGTTCTGTTTGTTGTTTCGGTATTTTCCGGGAGGAAGGAAAGTCTTTCGTTGTTCGGCTGTATCGGAAGGTTTTGCCGGCCGGTTATTTTGTTTTTAGAGGCTTTGATGTTTGGCTCCTGCCCAAGAGGGTTTGAGCTTCACTCTTAAAAAACGGACGCTTTTGGGAAAGAGAAGGAGTGGGAAATCTTAAAAGGATAGAGAAGATAGTAAGACCTGTTTATTCGCTTCCGGTTTTTGCTTTTCCGTTGATTCCTTAACCTTCGGCGCCGGATGGAAAAACGCGGGAAGGATGATAGGGAGAATAAGAAAAAAGAAGGGAAGAAGGAAAGAAGGAAAAAAAGCGTCTGCCTTTCTTAACAAAGAAAGAGGCAATGAAGCCGTCGGAAGAATAAAGAGGAAAAAGTCCCTCTTTTCCTAAGAACGGGACGGATGGATGCGGGAAATGGGGGGCAAAGGGCTGAAGGTGCCTTCCAAGATGAAGGGGAGGCGTGTTTTTTAGGAAACGCGGAACGGATAAAAAGGATGCAGGCTGAGGGCGGAACAAAATTTTTGGTTTTTCCGGTTTTTACCGCCGGAAAAGGCGTTGTTTCCGAAAAAAATCGGTGGTCTTTATAAGAAATGACAGGGAAAGTCCCCGTTGTTTGCCAAAATGGAGGAAGCGTCCATTAAGGCAGTTATTGTTAAAAGGTCGCCCGAAAAGAAAAGAGCGCAAAAGTTAAAAACAGAATGTTAAACGGTCGGATGGCAAAGGGATGAAAACGAAAAAAAGTAAGAACGGAAAGTCAATGCTTGAAAATTAAAATTTGAAAGTTACAATCGGAAAATCAAAATATTAAGAGCGGTAAAAAGAAAGAGAAGTAAAAATGACCCCTGAATTTATTCATTTGCGCGTTCATACGGAATATTCCCTGTTGGAAGGGGCGTTAAAAATAAAGGATTTAGTTCCTTTATGCATTAAGAACGATATGCCCGCCGTTGGCATGACGGACACGAACAATATGTTCGGGGCGATGAATATTTCTTATTCCTGTATGGGCGAAGGGGTTCAGCCGATTTTGGGCACGCAGATACTGTTGAAGGAAGAGGAGGATAAGGAAACCGCTTTTTCCGAAAACAGGGAACGGTATGACAAAATCGTCCTGTTTGTTCAAAATCAGACGGGATATGACAATATCTTAAAAATTTTTAACCTGTTTTATATGGGGGAAGGTAAAACGCCGACGCCTCACATCACTTTAAAAGAGCTGAAGGAACACAGCGACGGGTTGATTCTTCTGTCCGGCGGTGCGGAAGGGCCCATCGGTCGCCTGCTCTTGGACGGAAGGAAGGAAAAAGCCAAACAGATGGCCAAAACCTTCCTGGAGATTTTTAAAGACCGGTTTTATATGGAAATCCAGCGCCACGGTATGGCAGCGGAAATCAAGACAGAGCCGGGTTTTCTGGCATTGGCCTATGAGCTGAACATCCCCTTGGTGGCGACAAACGAAGTGTTTTTTGCCACGGAGGATATGTACGAGGCGCATGACGCCCTTATCTGCATTGCCGAAAAGACCTATGTGGATGAGCTGGACCGCCGTCGTTTAACGCCGGAGCATTACTTTAAAACCGCCGCGCAAATGAAGGAACTGTTTAAGGATTTGCCGGAGGCGATTGCCAATACGGTCGTTATTGCCAAAAGGTGCGCTTTCGCTTTGGAAAAAAAGCCTCCTGCTTTGCCGAACTACGATTGTCACGGTAAGACGGAACAGGAAGTTTTGCTGGAAAAGGCGAATGAAGGTTTTGAAAAAAGAATGCGGGGTCGTTCCGAGGAGGAAGTAAAAAAATACCGCGAACGGTTTGAATTTGAATTGAAAGTTATTTTTCAAATGGGATTTGCCGGGTACTTCCTTATCGTCGCGGACTTTATCCAGTGGTCAAAGGCGCACGGTATCCCGGTAGGGCCCGGACGAGGTTCCGGCGCGGGTTCCGTCGTGGCGTGGGCGTTGACGATTACGGATATTGACCCTTTGCGTTTCAATCTTCTGTTTGAACGGTTTTTAAATCCCGAACGTGTGAACATGCCGGACTTTGATGTGGACTTCTGTCAGGAGCGGCGTGAGGAAACCATTCACTATGTGCAGGAAAAATACGGTCATGATTATGTGGCGCAGATTATCACCTTCGGTAAGCTGCAGGCTAAAGCGGTTATCCGGGATGTCGGGCGCGTGCTGCAAATTCCTTATCCGGTGGTGGACAGGTTGTCCAAGTTGGTGCCGAACGGGTTGAACGAAAAAGGAAAGCCTTACAGTTTAAAAGAAGCCATAGAGGTGGAACCCGGTTTTGAGGAGGAATGCGAAAAGGAACCGGAGATTAGGAGGCTGTTGGAAATTGCTCTGAAACTTGAGGGGTTGTACCGCAATACCTCTCCTCACGCGGCGGGCGTGGGTATCGGCGCCAATCCTTTGGATCAGATTGTGCCGGTGTATAAAGATCCGTCTTCGGATATGCCGGTAACGCAGTTTGATATGAAGTTTGTGGAAGACGCCAGCCTTATCAAATATGACTTTTTGGGGTTGAAGACTCTGACCGTTTTGAAAAAGGCAGTGGATTTAATCGCTTTGAAAGGAGTTGAGGTGGATTTAAGCCATCTGCCTTTGGACGATAAAGAAACCTACGATTTGTTAAGTCGGGCGGATACTTCGGGCGTGTTCCAGCTTGAAAGCACGGGACTACGCAAAGTGTTGCGGGATATGAAGCCGGATAAGATGGAGGACCTTATCGCTATTGTTTCTTTGTACCGTCCGGGACCGATGGACAATATTCCCAGTTACATTAACCGCAAATTCGGACGGGAGGAGCCGGATTATTTGAACCCTTTGTTGGAAGGGATATTGAAAGAGACCTACGGCATCATGATTTATCAGGAACAAGTGATGCAGATTGCGCAGGTACTGGCGGGATATTCTTTGGGTGGCGCCGACCTTTTGCGTCGCGCAATGGGAAAAAAGAAATTATGGCCGAACAAAAGATTTTGTTTATTGAAGGGGCCAAGAAAAACGGCGTGGAAGAAGAAAACGCTCGTATGATTTTTGAAAAGATGGAAAAGTTCGCCAGCTACGGCTTTAATAAGTCGCACGCGGCGGCGTATGCTCTTGTGGCGTATCAGACGGCTTATCTCAAGGCGCATTACCCGGTGGAATTTATGGCCGCCACCATGACTTTGGATTCTCAAAACACGGATAAACTGGGATTCTTTAAAAGGGAAGTGGCAAAGATGGGGATTAAAATCCTGCCGCCGGACATTAATAAATCCAGTGTATTCTTCTCCGTGGAAAATGGGGCGATTCGGTATGCGTTGGCTGCCGTGAAGAATGTAGGCGAAGGTGCGATGGAAACGGTGGTAAAGGAACGGAATGAAAACGGCCCTTACAAATCCATTCCCGATTTTTTAAGCCGGGTGGATGTGTCTGCCGTTAATAAGCGCAGCTTGGAATTTTTAATTAAGGCCGGGGCGTTTGATTCTTTGGATAAAGACAGGGCAAAGCTGTTTGCTAACCTGGAAAAAATGATGCAGTTTGCTACTGCTGCCCAGGAGCAAAGGAAAAGCTCTCAGATAAGTTTGTTCGGGGAACAGACGGTACTCAGTGATTTTAAGATGGAGCCGGCCGCGCCTTGGCATAATTTGGAAAAATTGAATATGGAATCAACGGCTATCGGTTTTTATTTATCGGCGCATCCTTTGGATGTGTTTGAAGGGGCGTTTGATAAATTACAGATTTCCTCGTACGCGCAGGTAACGAAAACCGTGAGATTGGCCGGTACGACGACGGTTAAAATGGCCGGTATTCTGATTTCCATTCGGGAAAAAATTTCTCAAAAGACAGGCAATAAGTTCGCTTTTGTTTCCGTTTCGGATACGACGGGCAGCTATGATATGATTTGTTTTTCGGAACTGTACGCTCAGAGTAAGGAAAAGTTGAAATCCGGAAGGCCTCTTTTGTTCTCCGTGCGGGCGGATAGGGCCGAATCGGAGGAGGACGGTCCGCGCCTGATGCTTTTATCCGTGGATTATTTGGAAGAAGCTCAAGCGCAGGCGGCGGACACGATGATGGTTTATTTTGAAAAGAAAGAGGCCGTGCCTCATTTGAAAACCTTGTTGGAAGGGTATAAGGGCGGCCGGGGAAAAGTTATTCTGGTGGCGCAGGTGCCGCATTTTGATGTGGAGATGAAGCTGCCGGGGACATACCATTTTTCCGCGCAGATGATGTCCGATTTGCAGGATGTGCCGGAAGTGACGGAAATCAGATAAATCTGTAACTTCTTCGTTTTTATCCGTTCTTTCTTAAAAAGGAAGGTGTTTTTCTCTTTGGACGGTTTTGGAAAAAAGTGATTGGAAAAAGCCGCTCGTTCCGCTTAAAAGGGGAATGCTTTGTATTTTAGGCGACGTTGTTTTTTTATCCGACCGGTTTGCGATATTTTGACGGCGGGTACCGAGCGGCGGAACGCTGAAAGATGGAAAACTTTTTCTCTCCTCTTGTGCCCGAGAAGGTTTTGGGATATGATGCAAATAACTTCGGAAAGCGTTGCATGGATTAAAGAAAGTAAAGACGAGGAAAAACCCAAAAGAGCGTTGAGATAAATGCGACGAAAAAATAAAAGCCTTTAAAAATATAAGGAACGGAACTAATGATAAAACCTTTGCTGAAAGAAACATTCGGATTTATTTTTAATCCGGCAAAATTGATAAAAATGATTTGGCCATGGTGCGTTTTGTACGCGTTGTATGCTTTTTTCTACAGTTGGTTTGACGAGGAGCAGGTGGCTTACAGAGCTACTTTAAAGGTATTGTTGATTTCTTCGTTGGGCGTCATGTTGGCGCGCGGTCTTTCGTTCGGACAGAGGGGAAAAAAGTTTCCGTTTGGTTTGATGGAATTAAATTACTTTTTTTCTTTGACTTTCTTTATTGTTTTTCCGGCAGTCGGGTGCTTTTTAGGGCTTGTTTGGATAATTCAAGGCTTGCCGTGCCCGTCTTGCGGGCGGGCAGAACCTGTTTACGGTTATATTTTCGGCGGCGGTTTTTTTGCTGCATTGATGTTTTATGTGATGATTAGGTTTCTGCCGGCATTGCCTTCTTCCGTTCTTTTAAAACAAAAGACTTGGCAAAGTGCGAAAGCGGCGTGGAAAGCGACGGGACCTTATCGTGTGGCTATTTTTACCGGTTTCCTGGCCGTTTTTCTGATGGTCTTCCTTTTGACTTTTTTAAGCGCGGTGCTGGAAGCTCTTTTTTCGGGTGTTCCCTTGTCTTCAGAGGCTTTTTGGCTTTGGCCGGAATCAATCAAGTGGGTTTTTGATTTTGTTTTCTGGATTTTTTTCATTTCATTTGTCAGTATCTTGTACAAACTGCTTTTTCCGCAGGCACAAAAACAGTATGAAGAAATGGCGTCTTTAATTCCGGGGCCCGCGGTAAGCGGTCAAAAAACGGAAGAAAAGGCGGCGGAATCTCAGACAAAAGAAAAAGAAGAAACGGCAGAACCTCAAAAGGCAGAAAAAAGTAAAAAGGAAAAAAGAGGCTGATTCCGTTTTTGAGAGGTAAAAAACGGCGGAAAGGACAGGCGGCGGTATTTCGTTTACGCGGTTTTTAAAGAGTTTTTGCTGAAGCGATGCGTTTTCTTTTTACAGGTTTTGTCATGATTTTGAGATTTTTTGGGTGAAATTTCGGGTAACAAAAGTAAGGAGTTCAATGATGGTAAATAAACTTTTCGGAACGGACGGCATGCGGGGAAAAGCCAACAGTTATCCCTTAACGGTGCAAACGGTGATGAAGTTGGCGCAGGCGGCGGGTGCTGTTTTTAAGGAAGAAGAAGCCTTGGCGGACAAGGCTGAAACGACCGTTTCGGAAAGGGATGCGGCTTCTTGTAAAATGTCGGCGGCTGGCCGGCGTCCCGTCGTCATCGTCGGAAAAGACACGCGGATTTCGTGCGATATGCTAGAAGCGGCCTTGTGTGCCGGTTTGAACAGTGTCGGATATGATGTGTATAGAGTCGGGGTGTTGCCGACGCCGGCGGTTTCTTCCGCGGTTCCTTTTTTTCACGCAGCGTTCGGGATGATGATTTCCGCTTCTCATAATCCGTATGCGGACAACGGTATTAAGCTTTTCGGCCCGGATTCTTTCAAGCTGACGGATGAGGAAACGGCTAAAATTGAAGAGCTGCTTTTTAAGGAGTCTTTGGAAGAGTATCTGGCCGGCGCCGATGAAATCGGGCGGACTTTTGACAAGGATTATTCGGATGAATATATCGGTCGGCTGATAAATTCTTTAGGAGACGGCGCCTCTTTAAAAGGAATGAAAATCGCGCTGGATTGCGCCAACGGCGCGCAGAGCGCTTTGGCCGGGGAGGTGTTGCGCCGTTTGGGGGCCGAGGCTTTTATTTTGAATGATCGGCCGACGGGGATGAATATCAACGAAGGGTGCGGCGCGACGCATCCGGAATATATTTCCGAAGCGGTAAAAAGGTTGGGTGCCGATGTCGGGTTAGCTTTGGACGGGGATGCCGACCGGCTGATTATGGCGGATGAGACGGGCAAAGTAGCGGACGGCGACCAGCTTATCGGTGCTTTGGCGCTGGAGCTGAAGGAGGCGGGGCTGCTTTCTTCCGATACGGTGGTGGCGACGGTCGTTTCCAACATGGGATTAGAAGAAGAACTGAAAAAGTACGGATTGTCTTTACAAAGGACGAAAGTCGGCGAACGTTATGTCGTGGAAGAGATGCGGCGGATAAAAGCGCAGGTGGGCGGCGAATCTTCCGGTCATTTGGTGCTTTTGGACTACGCGTCCTCGGGCGACGGGCTTTTGGCGGCACTGCATATTTGTAAGGGGATGGCACGCACGAAACAAAAAGCCAGTCAAAAGTTGCACTTCTTTACGCCGTTCCCTCAGGTGACGAAGAATGTCCGCGCCTCCAACAAAGAGGAGGTTAAAAAAATCCTGCAGGCACCGAAAGTACAGGAAGCGCTTCGGGCTTCGGAGCAGGCTTTGGAAGGCAAAGGGCGATTGATTATCAGAGAGTCGGGGACGGAACCTCTTATTCGGATTATGGTGGAGTCCAAAGATGCGGCTTTGGTTGAAAGCCAGAGCTCTTTTTTGTCAGAAGTTATGAGCAAGGAAGTTTCCTGATTTTCCCGGCGCATTTTTTTATTAAAGAACAATCGGGTTGGATTTTCGGTCTGACCCGTTGTTTTTTGAGATGTTGAGCTTTTGTTAATTCGTATCGTCAGCTCGGATATTTTTACCGTCTTTTTTATTTGAGACGAAAAAAAACGACGGCGGAAAAAAGCGAAAAAATAAAAGAAAATACTTGCTTTTAAATTTAAAACAAGATAAAAGAACCTCTGTATTACGCATGCGGAAGCTCGCGTTTGGCCGTTGCCTTTGAGGGGGGCGGAAAAACGCTCCGGTGCCGGATTTATCCGGACGATACTGTTTCCGCAGAGGATTAACCGGAGAAGAAAGGATATACTATGGCACTCCCGACATTTACAATGCGCCAGCTGATTGAATCTGGCGTTCACTATGGTCACACAACCCGCAGATGGAATCCGAAAATGGGCAAGTACATTTTCGGCGTCCGCGACGGTGTTCACATTATAGATTTGGCTCAAACAGCCCCGATGCTGTACCGCGCGATGGAAGCTGTGCGCGAAGTTGCCGCCAAAGGCGGTCGCGTTCTGTTCGTCGGAACGAAAAAACAAGCGCAGGAACCGATTAAAGCCGCCGCCGAGAGATGCGGCCAATATTATGTCAACCACCGTTGGCTGGGCGGCATGATGACAAACTGGAAAACGATTTCCTCCTCTATCAAAAGGCTGAAGGAGATTGATGCGCGCGAAGCCAAGGGCGAGTTGGAAGGGTTGACCAAAAAAGAAAAAATGAACCTGT
>CASFRQ010000223.1 GCA_949296785.1 uncultured Alphaproteobacteria bacterium | reverse complement strand
ATTTTATTGCTTTACGACAAAAGGATATATAAAATAACAATCATGAGTTTGAATAAATACATTTAAGCGGTAAAACTCAGATGTAAGGCGGAGGCGCTCTTCGTCATCAGAAAAGACAGCTTTTGTTTTGTAAAATTTGTAAAGGGAATATTATGTCTACTGAAAAAACTCTAAAAAAAACAGATAATTCTTTTTTTTCAGGAAATATTTTCGCGTTCTTTTTTTCTTATAAAGGAAAAATCGGCCGTATGCAGTTTTTGACCGGATTAATTTTATTAACCGGATTTCTTTACATATTGTATTTTTTAAAGCCTCTTAATCCTTTTCTCATTCTTCTTTTGTCCGTATTTTTCAGGTTTTACTGCTGGATGGCGCTGATACAAAAAAGATGCCGTTCTTTCGGTAGTTCTGGAACTTTGTATTTTATTCCTGTTTTGACTTTGATCTTTCTTGTTGAAGTGACTGCGGGACAGGATTTGGAGTTTTCCCCGGTTTTGAAGAATGTTCTGTATATCTGTGTGGCAATGTGTGTTTTGGTCCATTTGATTTTATTGCTGCGTCCATCTGATAAATCCGTTTTCACGGGTGAGAAAAAAGGCGAAGAAATACGGGAGGACGAAGAGTTCTATGAAATTGAACGGCTGGAAAAACAAGAAACGAGGACAGAGGAAAAAGAAAAAATAAAGACGGAAGAAAAAGCGGTAAAAGAGGTAAAAAATTCTTTTTTGTTCAGGTGGCCGCTTTTGTCTTTTATCGTTTTTACCGTGTTTATGTTTGTGGTTTTGGATAAGCTTGGAGATTTTTTCCCTGAGACGAACCGCCCGGCATTTCGTTTAGGGCTGGCGATAGGGACTATTGAACGTAATAAATATTTTTATTCGGATTTTTGCAGGACTCAGGGATATGAAATGAAATATTATCCTCAGGCTTTTGCTAAAAAATTTGAAAAGGAAATTTCCATTGCGGAACAAGATCAACTGACTCTTGTCAACAGGTCTTATTTAAAAGGGATTTATCCGGTGTATCATGAAAACATTGAAGATTTTTACAAATATAAAAGGTTTGAGGAAGATGAGTCTGTGATGCTTTTTATGGGAGAGTATTTCAATAATATGCGCAAAGGGTTAATTTTATCCAAACTGGCGGATGAAAAAGGTGTTGACGCAGAGGATATCCCTTGGAAAGACGAATATTTTTCAAAGCTTTCTTTAAAAGAGACTTGTGAACTATTTGATGAAAACTATGAGGCATACCTTTCGCATGACTGTTTTTTCAGGTATATCCTGGATTATGCGAAAAAATATTCACCTCTGCAGCGAATGAAATTTAAAAGAGAAGATTATTTGAATAGAGAATGGAAAAATGAGAAATAAATCTTTTATTTTTGAAGCTGCTTTACTTGTTCTATCTTCTTCATTATGTTTATCTTGCGGTATAGATAATGCTTTTTCTCAAGGAGATTTTCTTTCAAAGGGAAGTTCTTCTTCCATCGCTACAGCTTCCCCTTGGGAAGGACGTTGGCGGTATGTTGAGCATAAGCAGGTTGTAGGTGATTTGAAAATAGAAAACTGCAGTCATGAAAAATGTTTTTTTCGGATGAGCACTATTCATGGCATGCATACTTGCGATGCGGAAGGGGAAATCACTCTGAACGGAAATACGGCATCTTATTTAAGTGTTTTTTATTTGGATGAAGAGGATGATAAGAATATATTAAAAATTTCAATGGTTCTTAATGAAGAGGTCGGTGTTATCAATATTTCCGCCAATGATAATGCTCAAAGGTATCTTTGCGGTATGCGCGGCGTTTTTACGGGAAAATATGAGAATGCAAGAACCCCTGTGTATTATGAAACAGGCTTTGATTGTAAAAAGGCCTCTAAAACGGTGACGGAAACAACAATTTGTACGACGGAAAAGCTGGCAAAAGCTAATATGGAAATTTTTCGGAATTATCCTTCTGTAAAAACCAAGAAGTGGTTTTTAAAAAGAGACAATTGCGGCGGGGATGAAGAATGCCTGTGGCAATTTTATACAAATTCTTTGAAAGAAGCTTATGAAAAAGAAACTAATGGTCCGTTTGATTTGTACGGCTATTTTTCATCAAAAAGAGAATCTGTCGTTTACCCGACCGACCTGGTTTTAATGGATGACTATCTGCGTCGGTCTATGGGGAAAGAAGATTATGAAGCTTTTACTGTTTCCCTGTCGGATGTTTCTTTAAAGGAATGTGAGGGGTGCTTTTTCGCTCTATACGGTGTCCCCGGGCTTTATACCATAGATGAATCCGTTTTTTTGATGGATGAAGAGGGGATTTGGCTGGCCTTTGTGTCTTCTTGTCAAAAATGGGAAGGGAAAGTTGCCGTTTATACACAAAAGGATAAAAAATATATTCTTCCTCAAGGGATAAAAGAATGGGTTGAAAGACAGAAAAAATTTCATACCGAAGGGGTTGTTTTTAAAAATTTCCGATAATAATGATTTAGGCTTTTTGACGAATAAATAAAAAATATTGGCCGATTTCAGGCGGCCTTATAGGTTGATGTCTGTTTCAACTCCTTTAAAAATAACCTTTATTTCCAACCTGGCATTGAACTAATCTTTTATTTTGACAACAATGTTCTTGACCGATATTTTTTAGTTAAAATGCCGGAAAATCAGACATTAGGAAAAATGGAAGCCGGCTTCAGGCTGGAAGTGGCGGAAAAATGGACGGCTTTTATCCGTTCCGACTACACTTTTGGCAGCGGATATTCCAATGTTTCGGTTTCCGCCGGTTTGAACTACGCTTTTTAAGTAAGGAAGCATAATTTCCGTGTTGCTTCATGGTAGGCTGAAAGAAAAATCCCAAGGAAATTCCTTGGGATTTTTTATGATGATTATAAATGCCTGAGGAGGATTTGTAAAAAGGGTTAGCCATAATAGAGAAAGTGTAAGGTAAATGCAGTCTGTTTTCTTTACTTTTTCCGCTTTGAATTGAGCTGTTCGGATTTGTGTCAGTTTTTCTTTATCATAACAATAAATTATTGTATTGAAAAATAAATTTAATTCTCTAAAATCAACAAAAACGGGTATAAGTGAGGAATAATGACAAAGAAGTTTGATACGATTAAATTGGAGGTTGTTAATAATGAGGTTGAAAATTTCCCCGGGGAAATAACTTACAATCGTTGTAAAATCATTATAAACGGCAAAGATATTTTAGAATATATTGCTGAAGCAGAAAGGGAAATATATAAAAAATTAAAAATGAAAAGTTCCCCCGGTGATTATATTCATTTAATACCTTCTGAGTTGTTAGAATATCTTCAAGAGGCCCGTTTAAGTTATGGGGAAGAAAAAGCAAAGGTTGTTTGCTGTACCTGCGGGATAGCCGGATGCGACAGCGTGGAGGCAAGGGTTATTCTTACCAAAGACAGTATTGTTTGGAAAGAGTTTAATAAGATATGGTTTACGGAAGATTACGGTTTGTGTTTTGAATTTGATATCAAGCAATATGAAGATTTTATAGAGCAGTTAAAAAATACTCCGGATAGATAAAGGATTTGTACAATGCCCGAAACCAAGATTTTTAATCGGCTGATTTTTAAAGATAAAGATATTGAAGTCATTAAATTATGCAGGGTAAAAGCCAGCTTATGGGATAAAGGTAATAAGGTTTTGGCCGGGTTATTGTCCGGTCAGGTATTTAATTACAAAGGCGTTTCCTCATTTTTTTCGTATGAAGGCAAAAGGTTAACAAAATTTAATTTTGGTTATCTTCATAAAACAAATAATGGATTGTTTTGCGTGCACATGAAAGGGAAAGGTTATAAACTGATTGATTATCATATGAATATTCTGCCTGATAATGATATTTATTATGACTTTATTTTAACAGACGATTTTGCTGATAAAACGGAATTGATTGCTGCGAAACGCAATGAACAGTTTGTTTTATTAAATAAAAAAGGCCGGGAAATACCTATCAAAACACAAGATAAAGACACTCATTATGCAAAGATAGAAATGTTTTGCGAAGGTTTGGCAAAAGTTTCAACGCTTGACTTAAAGCAGGGAGATTTAGCTTATTTCTCTGAATTTGAAGATATTGCGGGGTATTGGGGTTTTATCAATGAAAAGGGGGAAGAGGTTATTTCTCCTCAATATATTTATGCGTATGATTTCAGCAATGACAGGGCCATTGTGTGTAAAGGAAAATGGACTACTGAAAATTATCATGGTAAATATTGGACAGAAGAAGAATTGTGGGGCGTTATTGATAAATCAGGGAAAGAAATCATTCCTTGTCAATATAATGAGATACAGTCTTTAAAAGATGATTATAATGAAAAACATGAATTGTATCAAGTACATATAGGGGATTGGAAAACCGGCAAATGGGCGATAGCTGATAAAAACGGAAAGTGGTTGACGCCTCCTATTTTTGAAGATTATTGCTATATTTTATGTAATGACTTTTTGGAATTTTACATTACGCCTGAAAATACCGAAGAAGGCAGTGATATGTTGTATGGCGTTTATGATTTGAAAAACGGCAGGGTTTTATTTGAACCTCAATTTTATGATATCCATTTTAATGATAACGACACTTTTACTGTTCAGGTGTACGATGAACTCCTGAAGGAAAAAATATATAAGATAATAGATATAAAAGGAAACGAAATTTTATCTCTTCCCGGATATTCGTTTGTTTATTATACGGATAATAATCAATATATTAAAGTTTCATCTTCCCGTAACGGCGAACATTTTGACGGGCTTTTGGATAAATATGGCAAAGTGGTTGTTCCTTGTGTTCAAAAAGCGGAGTTTTATACAAAAGAAAAGCTGTATGTGTATTGGCAGAATAATCTTGCCGGTCTAAAGGATTTTGACGGAAATACTTTGTTAGAACCTCAATATTTTGCTATTCACTTAACCAAAAGCCCTTTTATAGAAGCGGCGACAGGAAATAAAGATGAAGATTTTTGGGGAGTCATAACGAAAAACAATCAAGTCGTTATTCCTATAAAATATAAACATATCAGTTTTATTGATGATAATAAAATCTTGGCTGTTTATGAAAATAAAAACACCGCGTATACGGATATTTACGAATATAAGGAGGGAGCAGATTTTTGATATATTTAAAATCATTTTCATTTGCTCAGGCTGAAACGCCAAAAACTCGTATGACCTGCTTTAACACATTTTATCCTTTCGGCATTTTAAATCAGCATAGCATTTATGAAATTGAATTTGAACCTATTACGATTTTTTATGGCGGCAATGGGTGGGCAAGACGACGGCGCTGAACATTATTGCGGAAAAGCTTTTTTTGCAGAGGGAAAGCCTGTATAATAAAAGTAATTTTTTT
>CASFRQ010000222.1 GCA_949296785.1 uncultured Alphaproteobacteria bacterium | reverse complement strand
GAATACCTGCCGATACGGGGACGATAAAGGTAAAACATCCGTCGGAAAGAGGAGGAAAACTGGAGCTGTAAAAGCATCAAAATATAAAGTTGCGAAACATCAAGGCAGGTTTTACCGCAACTGCTGCGCATGAAGACCGTTTGAAAAACGGGCGGAAAAGTATCTCTTCCCTTACAAGAAACAAAATATCATCATGATTTAAGGTATGATTAAAACCCTTAGGCAAAAGTCAGAAACGCTTTCCCTTCACATTCATAAAACGAAAGCATATTTTATATGTCTCATTTATTTCATTAAGGAACAATCAGATTTCCCTGTTCATCCCAGTTTTCGGGACAGGAAGGAATTTTTTTCGTCCTGTTATAATTGAAAATCTGCGCCGGATTCCAAGGAATTTTAATGGCCCAATCCTGAACCCCGGAGGCGGAATGACAATAAATGTTTCCGGATAAAGCCCTGTTATCATCAAAAACAATGTCATAGTTTAAGACGCCTTCAACGGCGAATAATTCATAAGTTCCGGTTAATTTTCCGTCTTTGTATGTTCCTTGTTCCATAATGCCTGATTCGTTGCCGCCTTTGAATTTACCGTTCAGTTTTCCGTCTTTATAATTTTTTTCAAGGATGACATAGCGCTTTCCGTCATCATAACCGTATTCACCCCAAAGCCCGTCCAAAACGCCGTTTTTATAATTTTTGACATAAAGGACGCGTCCTTCTTCGTCATTTTCAATATATTTGCCGTCTATTTTGTCGTTTACCGTATTGAATTGACGGTAGATTTTCCCGGACGGGTAATAAAATGTTACTTTACCGTTCATTTTATCGTCTTTATAGGTGCCGACCATTTCCGTGGCGCCATTGATAAAATATTTTTTGATGGGACCGTTTCTTTTGCCATTGCGGTATGAAATTTCCGCTTTTAATTCCCCGCCTTCGGCATAACAGTCGCTTGTGTGATAAGTACGTGTTAATTCAACGGAAGAACAATTATCTAAAGCCTCATAAAAATAGAGTTCTTTGACTTTAGAACCGTTTTCAATAATCTCTTCTTTTGTATCCGGATGAATATTATCATCGTCCTCGTTCCATATTTCGGGTTTTAACCGTGTTTTATCTTTAGAAGATTCGTTGACGGTATAGGGCAGCCCGAAAGCGTCAAGATAAATCTCCGCTCTTGCAGCGACTGGGAAAATAATCATATGAAGCATCAGTATTGCCAAAAAAGAGCGATGGTTTAATTTGTTTATCGTCATAGTCTTCTCCTTACCTGAGGCCGAACAGAGATTTTTAAGGCGTGTCTGCCGAAAATAAAAATTTAATTTTATACTATCTTGACTTCGTTAAAAGTCAATGGATTTTTGGCTTGTTATTTTTCGCCGGTTTCAGAAATTTTTAAAAAGAAAAAAGCCACGTTAGTTTGTAAAAAAATTCAAAAGCTTTTTTTATTGTCCGACTGATAAAAGAATTTTTTATTATGATAAATTATTAAAAAGGCCCGTCTGACGCATCGCTTCGCCCAAAACGATGCCGCAGCTGATGGCGACATTTAAGGAACGCATCTGTTTTTTCATCGGAATAAGAACGCGTCCATCCGCTTGTTTATGCACCTCTTCGGGAACACCGGCGCTCTCCCGGCCCATCAGAAGGATATCGTCTTTCTCAAATTGAAAACGGGTGTAGGGCAGAGAGGATTTGGTTGTCAATAGGATAAGGCGCCCTTGAGGCTTTTCTTTCAAGTAAGCGTCAAAAGAAACATATCTGTTGATTTCCGTTTCCTTTAAATAATCCATTCCCGCGCGTTCAAACCTTCTGTCATCAAAGATAAAACCACAGGGTTCTATAATATCAACAGGCAGACCGAAACAGGCCGCCATTCGTATCATTGTCCCGGCATTTTGCGGAATTTCAGGTTGATAAAGGGCTAAGCGCATTTTATTCCTCTTTGTCTTTTTTACGGCATTCATGTCTTCGTTAAAATCCAAACACGCCGATTGGTGTTCTTCCGCTTTTTCCGTTGAAGAAGTTTTTCCGAACAGATTAGTCTGCCTTTTTATTTGAAAAATTCTTTTTTCGAAGGGTTTCTGGCAGGT
>CASFRQ010000221.1 GCA_949296785.1 uncultured Alphaproteobacteria bacterium | reverse complement strand
ATAGTTCCGCCCGTAATTTGAACGAAAACGGATTTTTTTTCTTTGTCTTCTATCGTAGAATAAGAATCCTCTAACATAAAGACATTGAATTTATTTGCAAATATGCCTCCAATAATATTTGTAAAAATAAATTTTCTACTTGTAGAAGCTCCATGCCCCGGTTCAACGACAACAGAACAATTTGGTTGGTTGACACAGATGTTGCCGCCAGAAATAATTCCGCCTCTGAAACTTCCTCCTCCAATAGTTCCACCTGTCACGGTAGGAAAAGATTTAAATTCCCTATTATCATAATATTTTGAACAGATGGGAACAAACAACGCCCATCCAATGGTCGGATTATAAGCAATGGATGAAGTTACCGTTTGTTTTTTAAATGTACCACCCGTAATCTTTCCGCCGGAAATGTCGGCATAGGAAATCGTACCGCCGGAAATTTCCGGAACCCTGTTATTGGCGTAGGAAATCCTTCCGCCTTGAATTTTGGCACTCCCGGAAATATTACCGCCATAAATCGTTCCTCCCGTAATTTGCGCGTTTCCAGAAATATTTGCTTTTCCTTCCAAAACAACCGTACTGTCAGAAGTTTTATCTCCTATAATACCGCCGGAGATTGTCGGATTTCCCGACACAACCGTTTTTCCAAAAATCCGCGGCATACATGTGCAAGAAAGCAATCCGTTACTTACACAGTAAGAGTCACTGCTGTCCAAACATATTCCAAAGAGAGAAGTCCCCAGTCGACTTTCAATGGTCCCTCCTTGAATGTTAGCACTCCCCCATATATATCCGGCGGAAATTTCCGCGTCGCCGTCAATGATAACCTGACATGCCTTATCCGGTCCGGTTTCCCCGGGGACAAAAACTTCTTCGTACTCTTCCTCGCCTTCGGCAGGACCTAATTGAATTTTTTTCGTAATATAAGCCTCGCACCTTTTATCGCCTTCCTGAGCTTCCGGATCCAAGGTATCGGGAAGCGGATCAACGGCGGTTCCCACCTGAACTTTCGTAGAAGTAACCTGCGGAGTCGCGCTGCAGTTTGCGTTTGAGAATATTTCCGTCATACAAGCGTCGTATCCTTCTTTTACCAATGGGCCGGCTTGATCGCCATTCTCACAAGGAGAACGCATTCCGTATTCCCCTGTACAGGTTCCTGTTGTTTCCAAATCCATGCCGGAATTTTCATCTTTATAGATTCCTGATTTAAAGGTTACCTCCACAACGCCTTGACATTCGGAATAGGTATGGCTGACAACGGTATATTCCCTTATTTGCCCATCGGGAACTGGGAACTCTTCTTTTGCCTTTTCCTCAATATTCTCATCAGTACAGCTGTCTTTATCCAATCCGCCGGCAATAAAACTTTTTTGTTCCGATGACACCTCCTCGGTTTTGTTAAGATATGAGCAAGTTAAAGAGGCGAATGCATTCTGTCCTGAAAGGTCAAGACCTTTAATATTAACGGCCGTTGCCGTATCCCCGTATCCATTAATCCCATCTCCGCCATAGATATTTCCACCGTTCTGACAAATACTATCTGCCGCCGCCTGTACTTTTTCGGTGTCTTCTTCCTTGCAGCTGCAGCTCGTCCCTGACAAAGAACAGGAAGCATCGCAGGTATAAGTCGGGGCGACCGTTTCTCCATTCGTATTTTGGCAAAGGTTCCCATTCAAAGTATAACCGGACGGGCAAGACGGCGTGGCCTCCGTCGTCGTATAACGAGTTAAGCTTGAAGATGTTCCCAATATCATGTTAGACATTTCCGCAGTCTGTGGCGACCCTTGAAAGGTTTTTATTTCCACCGTCGCCTGACAACCGCCGTCATTTGCCGAAATCAATCGGATATCGTCATCTTCATCATTGACATATTTTTTATACTTATCTTGTGCTGTGTTCAAAATAGCACCGTCATAATGTATAACTCCTAAATCACCATCATATTTACCACAATGATAATACCCTGGGACTAAACTAGTTTCAGCGGTAATAGAGACCTCGGCTTTATAGCGCGTACACATTTCTTTACAGGAACAGTCGTTCCCTTCCTTTGTAATCAGACCATTCAGTCCGCCGTAAGTCCCGCCGACAAAACCGTCGCAGGTATAATAATCCTCCATATACTTCTGGCATTCCGGTGAAGATTTGGGATCATCCTTATATTCGGGAGGAATCTCCGTATTTTCCGTCCTGTTATAAAGCATGCATACCCGTTCCTCATCAGTAACGATATACTCACCTTTATCATCTTTTTCAGCGCATGCTTTAACAAGGCAAGTGATACCTTTATTCATTTCCTCTTCCGTCAAAGCGCATTCTTTATCATAAGAATCCGCCTGGACACAATCCTCATTCATTTCATAAGAATAAACAATTTCTTCCTTTATTTCATAATTATCACTGAATTCAACCCCCTCAACTGTTTGTTTGTCGTCACCCGTATACTTCGGATCATAAACTTTACAATCATTCCAGCCATATTTTGTGATATTTTTCTGATAAGAACCGTTCATGTTCATACAAACATTAGCATTAGCAGAGATAGTCCCACCAAGGACAGAGCCGCCAGCGACGAGGCCACCGGAGATGGAAGCGTCACCCGAGATAAGGGTAGCATTAAAAGAGTTGGAAGGGTTAGAGGAGCCGTAAATTTT
>CASFRQ010000220.1 GCA_949296785.1 uncultured Alphaproteobacteria bacterium | reverse complement strand
GATTACAAGGAATATCTTACTTTTTTACTAGGAAAAACTATCCGTTATTTATATTGGCGCCATACGGGATAAAAATGGGGATACAAGGTTGTTTTTATAAAACAACTGTTGTATTCTTCAACTGGTATGACGGACAGAATTTTCAAGAAAGTGAGAAAAATCATCCTCTTCCTTTATGTCGCAAAAGACATAAATTTTTTAATGCCTTCGGCATTTTTTGGACGGGGGATAAAATAGGTTTGTCCAATCCATTCAGCGCATTCAGCAAATCGGCGTGCGAATTAACGCGGACAGCCTCCATGCCGAGAGATTTTGCTTTTTTTAAATTCTGTTCCTTGTCATCCAGTAAGCGGCAGTTTTCTGGAGAAAGGCGGAGATTTTCCAAAAAAATTTTCATTCCGTTTTCGGAATTTTTAGGATTGAATTTTCCGTCTTTCAAACTGTCCTCAACCCCGTAAACGGATAAGTTTTTATGGCTGGAGATGCCTGTTGTCCTGTATATAATCTGATTGGCATGCTCTTTTAAATTATCGGTTAAAATAATTATTTTTCTATTTTCCAATGTTTTTAAAAAGGCGTCCCGAACTACCGGCGCGTAAACAATGTGCCGATATTTCGTTCTTTTTAAAAGCGAATTGGCAAAGTCGTCAAATTCCTGTTTGTTTTCAGATAGGCTATAAACAAAATTGAAAAGGCCTTTTTGTTTTTCCTTTTTAAATTCCTTAATCGCCTGTAAAATTTCTTTTGGTGGTTTTTTACAAGAGGATTTCAAACAGTGGACAATATCCATAATGTAAGAGGCATAAAATTTCCGGTTGGAATGCGGCGCGACCACGCCGTCAATATCAATGACAACTGTATTTAAATCCATGACGAAGACCTTTCTCTTTTTTCTTTTTTATATTTTAACAGAAGGTTTTGCCAAAAGGAAATGTTTTTTTGAATATTTATTTTTTTAAAAATATATACTTGACAAAGCGGAAAGGAAGATATATTTATGTCAAGGTCAAGTACTGAAAGCCCAGATGGCGGAATTGGTAGACGCGCAAGTTTCAGGTATTTGTGCCGCAAGGCGTGGAGGTTCAAGTCCTCTTCTGGGCACCATTTTTTAAGTGTTTTGCTGATGGCTGATATTATTTTACATGAAGGGGATCTTCCTTCTTCAAAGATGTTTTCAGACTCTGTCGCCGTTGACACCGAAACAATGGGGTTAAATCTTCACCGTGACAAACTTTGTTTAATTCAGCTGTGCGGAACGGATGGCATCTGTCATCTTGTTCGTTTTTCGGATTCTTATGATGCGCCGAATTTAAAGAAGGTTTTATCCGATCCTAAAGTTTTGAAAATTTTTCATTTCGCCCGATTTGATTTGGCCGCCATTTATAAATATCTCGGCGTTGCGTGCGCGCCTGTTTATTGTACGAAAATCGCCTCCAAACTGACGCGGACAAACGCGCCGAGCCATAGTTTAAAAACTTTGTGCGAGGAATTGTTGGGTGTTGTTTTGGATAAAGAAATGCAGACTTCGGACTGGAGCGCGGATACGCTTTCCGAACGGCAGAAAAAGTATGCGGCGAATGATGTCTTGTACCTGCATGCGATTAAAAAGGTACTGGATGAAAGATTAAAGAAAAATCACCGCCAAGAATTAGCTTCCTCCTGTTTTAATTTTTTAAATACGCGCGCCGTATTGGATTTAAACGGATGGGATGAACCTGATATCTTTGCTCATTAAAGGAGTTGCGCTATGGACAGCAGACAAACCGTTCAAATCGGCCGGCATGTGTTGGAAATGGAAGCGGATGCTTTAAAAGATTTGGCGAAAAGCCTGGGAGATGAGTATATTCAGGCCGTTGAAAAAATTTATCAGACAAAAGGGCGGGTTATTGTGTCCGGCATGGGAAAAAGCGGGCATGTAGGGCAAAAAATCGCTTCTACTTTTGCATCCGTCGGTACGCCGGCTTTTTTTCTTCATCCGGCGGAGGCCAGTCACGGCGATTTAGGTATGATTACGAAGGATGATATTCTGCTGGTAATTTCCAATTCCGGAGAATCTCATGAACTGGCGGATGTGATTGCCTATTCCCGCCGTTTTAATATTCCGATGATTGCCATAACGGGAAACAGGGAAGGAACCTTGGCAAAACAGGCGGATCTTGTCTTGTGTTTTCCAAAATTTCAGGAAGCTTGCGTTTTGGGGCTGGCGCCGACGACATCTACGACCATGACTATGGCCTTGGGGGATGCTTTGGCGGAAACTTTGTTGGAAAAAAGAGGTTTTTCAAAAGAGGACTTTAAAAATCGGCATCCGGGCGGAAAACTGGGCAGCAAGCTTGTCAAAGTTCGGGAAATCATGAATACGGGGGATACATTGCCTTTGACGCCTTTGGGGACAAAGATGTCTGACGCGTTGTTGATAATGACGAACAAAAGTTTGGGAACCATCGGCGTTTTGGATGGAAAAGGGGCTTTGTCCGGAATTATTTGCGATGGAGACTTGCGGCGACATATGTCGTCGGATCTTTTGAATAAAAAAGTGGACGAGGTTATGACGCCTTACCCTAAGACAGTTCCTGCGGATATGTTGGCGGCTGAGGCCTTGCGTCTGATGAACGAAATGGGGATTACAAGCTTCTTTGTTTTGAATGAAAAAGGGGCGCCGATAGGTCTGTTGCATATTCACGATTGCTTAAGAGCGGGAGTGTAAAGGTCTTTGGAAAAAAAACAAAAAAAATCTCTGATTCGGCATTCTCGCGCTGTTTTCATTTTAAAAATAGCGTTGCCGAGCGTTGCGTTTCTCGTGATTGCGCTTCTTTTGGTTTGGCCGCAGATTTCTGCGCAAAAAGACAGGTTTTCTATTTTTTCAAAAGAAATGATTCCTTCTTTGAGAGAAACTCAAGGAAGTATGACAAAGGCGCGCCTTTTTTCTTTGGATAAAAAGCAGCAGCCGATTGTCGTGACGGCGGACAAAGTCATTCAGGATGAAAAGGACGAAAATAAAATCCGTTTAATTCAGCCGAAAGCGGACTTTGTTTTTTCCTCTGACGGGTTGGCTCACTTGTCTTCGCCGGAAGGTTTTGTGGATCAGAAAAAAAAGACCATGCTGTTTGAGCATGAAGTAGACGGTGTGACGGATAACGGTTATAAAGTCAAAGCCCGTAATGTTTTGGTCAATGAGGAGAAAAAAACAATAGAGAGCGATGAGTTTGTTCAGGTATTCGGTCATTTCGGCCAGATTGACGGTGATGGTTTTTTAGTGAAAGATGAGGGGGCTGAAGTTAATTTTAGGAAAAAGACTTTTGTCCAACTGACTTCATTTCAACCGCCTATTCATATTTCTTCCGAAAACGGCTTGACGATTGACCAGCCGAAGAGACGGCTGACATTTAAGAAAAATACAAAGGCGGTGCAAGGCGGTCATACTTTGGAAAGCCAGTTATTAAAGATTTTTTACCGCGAAAAGCAGGGGGCGGACGCTCCTGAAAAAGAAGTCTATTATCTGCAGGCACAGAGGGAAGTTGTTTTTTCTTCTGCCCGCGGCCGTGCTTTCGGAAATTCAGCGGAATATTTCTTGGACAAGAAACTGGTTCGTTTGAAAGGAAAACCGGCACGTGCTGAATCGGATAGGGAAAAGTTGGAGGCTTTGACAATAGAGTATTATGAAGACATTCCGAAAGTCATTGCTAAACAGAAAGTCGTTTTTACGCAAGGAGAAAATACTTTAAAGGCGGACAAAATGACGGCTTATTTGGAACCGAACAGTCAAAACGAACAGGAAATCAGCTGGATTGAGGCTGAAGGAGATGTAACGATTATGACGCCGGAAGAAACGGTAACCGCTTCGGAAGGGACTTATGATTTAAAAACAGGGATTGCTCTTTTAAAAGAAAAAGTGCATATTGTAAAAGCCGAAGGTGAGATGGAAGGGGATTTCGCGCGGATAGATATGAATACCGGGATTTCTTCTCTGCAAGCAAAAGAGACCCCTGCCGGCGGTAAAAAACAAAGAGTTAGAGGAACTTTTCAGCCGTCTATGATTGACTAAAAAAGGTTAGGGTGCTTATGCAGGAAGAAACAGAGACAGCTCAAGAATGCCGAATTCGTCGTCCGAGAGTGCCGACGAAAGGACTGGCGGCGTACAGGTTGGGTAAAACTTATAAAAAACGCCCGGTGTTGCGTGATTTTTCCATGCAGGTTCACCAAGGGGAAGCGGTTGGGCTTTTAGGACCGAACGGCGCCGGGAAAACGACTTCTTTTTACTGTATTACCGGGTTGATTCAGCCGGACGCAGGGCAGATTTTTTTGGACGGCGTAGATATTACCCGTTTGCCGATGTACCGCAGGGCCAGATTGGGTATCGGGTATTTGCCTCAGGAAGCTTCCATTTTTAGGGGGTTATCCGTAGAGGATAATATTCGTGCCGTTTTGGAGGTTGTGCAACCTGTTCGTGACAAGAGAGAAGCTGCTTTGGAAAATCTCCTGGCGGAGTTTTCAATTACACATATTCGTAAAAGTCCGGCGATTGCTTTATCGGGGGGGGAAAGACGCCGATTGGAAATTGCCAGGGCTTTGGCTTCAAATCCTTCTTTTATTTTATTGGACGAGCCTTT
>CASFRQ010000219.1 GCA_949296785.1 uncultured Alphaproteobacteria bacterium | reverse complement strand
CCAAAGAAACAATGAAGGAACACTATTCTTTTTTTATTTAATTAAATAAAGGAAACTCAAATGAAAACATTAAAGTCTTTTTTGTTTTACACGCTTTTGTTTACGGTCTTTTTTACGGCACAGGCGTTTGCGGATAGCTCAGGTCCTTTCGGAACGGTGACAAAAAAATTATCCGAGGCTTTTACGAATACACGAACGGTGATTTTCGTGGTGGGCGGTTTCGGCCTTGTCGGGTTGGCGGTCGGCGCCATCTTCGGCAAAGTGAACTGGAAATGGTTTGCCTCCCTGGCTATCGGTCTGGTCATTGTTGCTGTCGCCGGGGCAATTATTAAATATGCGACATCTAATAATAATTCAACAAATGTCGGATTTACGGATACTTTGACGGATGGAACGGCCGCTACAGGGAGCTAATAACTTTATTTATAACAAAAAAGTTTTTAGAGGAAGAAAATGTTTTACAAGCTGTTAAAAACTTTATGTTTTGTTACTGTGTTTGCGCTGATAACCGGAACGGCATTCGCCCAGAACGGAACGCCTCAAGGACCGTTCCTGACGGTTGTTAAAAAGTTGGTAGACGCCTTTATGAACACGCGGACGGTGATTTTCGTTGTCGGCGGATTCGGTCTGGTCGGACTGGCGGTCGGCGCTATTTTCGGTAAAGTCAACTGGAAATGGTTTGCCTCCTTAGCCATCGGTCTGGTCATCGTTGCCGTTGCGGGCGCGATTATTACCTACGCAACGAATACGAATATTAAAACCTTGGGAACCGAATTTTCGGATACCTTGACCGATGGGGCTTGAAAAAGGCTTATGGAAAAACGGCGGCTGGTTATAATTTCTTTATCTTAAGTTGCTTTATAGTGGGATTTATAAATGGTTTTGCCGTTTTTCCGCCTTAAATATGAAAAAAGAGTCTGTTAAAGGCTCTTTTTTTATTTTTTATATAAAATTGCATCTTTGTATATAGCAATTCTTTAGGGCTTGAGGCTAAAAAAAGAAATTTTATCATTAAAACTCCTCTTTCGGGGCAATCGGTCTGAAAAATGGAAAGCTTGATGCCGAAGAAAACGCTGAGGGATGTTTTTAACCCTGTAAAGTGGATTGAAGCTTTTTTTCATAATTCCGACGGCGGATAATCAAAATGGCTTCTTTCAGGACCAGTTCGGGGCAAATTTACATCTTATGCCAATATAACGGATTTTACCATGACCTGATAGATTGAGTCTGTGAGAGGCCTTCGTTCCTTTAAAATAAAGTGGAAAAAGTAGAAAAAAAGGACTGTATAAAACCGGTATTATGATGTTACCGATACTCTTAGTTTTTCAGGACGGTATTTTTTAGCAGCGGTGAAGAAAGAATTCTTCGGCTCCCGTTTCTGGATTTATTTGCTTTCTTTGAACAGAGAATCCGTTTTGAAGATAAAAATGCAAAGCGGTTTTATTTTCCTTGTAGACAGACAAGGAAAGCTCTGAAAACCGTTTAAAACAAAAATCTAACAAAGCCTTGCCGATACCTTTGCGCCGATAGTCGGCATGAACAAACAATCCTTCTATATACCCTTTTCCGGATAAGCCGATAAAACCCGCGACTCGTTTGTTTTCAAGAAATACATACACTTCGGCATCAAGGAGGAGCCGACGAACCAACGCTTCTTTCCCTTTCCAGTAAGAGGCGGGAATGAATGGATGTGCCTGAAGATTACCGGACAACCATATCTCCATGACTTCATCCAAATCTTTGTCAGCCAGAGACCTTATCATTTCTTTTATTCCTTAAGTCGGAAGAAAAAATTAGAAAAAGGCGTCAGACGAGAGATTGCCCCAGCAGATAAGCGCTGTACGGAAAATCGGAAGCGTCCAAATCCTCCCGATCGGCGCATCCTAATGCCAGAACCATGCCTTTTTCCTCAAAGCGCAGATAACGACAAAGGGCTCGGTAGTGTTCCACCAAAGGCGTAATGGTTGAAGGTTCGTCGTCTGCAGCGCTGGCCAAAAGAACGGCTTTTTTACCAAAGGCCATGATTTCTTCATTATTGGCATAAAAACGGTCAATAACGGCTTTTAACTGAGCTGTCATGCCGAAGTAATAAACGGGTGTAGCAAAGACAATCATGTCCGCCTCCAAAAGAGCTAGATTCAATTTTGTCATGGAGTCGTCAAAAATGCATTTTCCGTCGCCGCCTGCCCGTCGGCAGGAATCACATCCGGTACAGGGATGAACTTTTTCAAAAGCACAGTCAAAACGAAAAACTTCATGCCCGGCTTCTTTTGCTCCTCTGGTGAATTCATCGGCCAGGCAGGCGGATGTTCCGTTACGGTGGGCACTTCCCGTTAAAACGACTATTTTCATGGTTTTATTCTCCTCTTTTATGTTAATAAGAGGATGTTAACAAAATCCTTTTTTCTTATCAAATTAAAAATTCCGATATAGAAAAGAGGAAAAGTTGCTGTACAGTTTTTTCATCAGCAGGTTTATCCGACGGTAAACATTTTTTTCAAAAACAGGTTGATTTCTTCAATCGTTACCAATCGGCTTAAGAGGCTTTTTCTTTAAGAAATATTTTTACGGTTGGGAGGAAGAAGGAAACTTGTCTTTCAATGTTTTCAGGAAAATCTGGGCAGCGGGAGAGAATATCTGATATTTTTTCCAAACAATATCCAATCCCGATTCTAAAACCGGACAGAGAGGCCTGAAACAAAGAGAGCTGTTTTTTGTATCTACCAGTTTATCCAATGTCAAAAGATAGCCGATACCCTGTTCGGCAAGGCGAGCGGCGTTAAAGACAAGATTGTATGTAGCAGCAATATCCAGATTTTCAAAATCTTCCCCGAACCAATCTTGAAACGCGTTCCCGGTCGCTGTTTTTCTTAAAGCCTGTTGGGAACAGATGAGAGGTTTCCCGCGTAAATCTTCTTTCGTAAGAGCTTTTTTCCCGGCCAAGTCGCTGCTCTTTGGCATGACGACTCCCCAGATATCCTTTTCCGGCAGGCGTAAAGAGTGGTATTTATCCAGATCCGTCGGTTGAATTAACAGGCCGAAATCCAATAACCCCTTATCCAGCCTTTCCGTTACGGTTTCGGCGTTGCCGCTGTGCAGATGACAACGGATGAGAGGATAGGCCTGTCTGACTTCTTTAACAACTTCGGCAATAAGGGTCATGCCGTGGGTTTCTCCTCCGCCGATATAGACATCTCCGGCGATTTTTTTTTCAAAAGAGGAAAACTCTTCCTTTGTTTTCCCGACTAAATCGGTAATTTCTTCGGCGCGTTTGCGCAGGTGCATTCCCTCCGCTGTCAGAGACAGGCGATGGCTTTCTCTTATAAAAAGAGGATGGCCGATTTCTTCTTCCAACTCTTTCATTTGGCGGGACAATGTCGGTTGGGTGATGTGTAAGAAAGAAGCAGCTTTTGTCATACAGCCCTCTCTCGCAATGGCCAAAAAATATCGTAATACTCTGAATTCCATGTATCTCAACCTTCTTTATGATATGCTTTTTAGGTATGATATGAAATAGGATATAAGTATTTGCTATTTTGTAAAGAGGTTTTATATTGAATTTATCAGATAGGGAGGATGAAAGAACATAAAAAATGGGAAAGAATGTTTTAATCATATCAACTTCTTTACGGCAAAACGGTAACTCGGATTTATTGGCCGGTGAGTTTGCCAGAGGTGCGAAATCCGCTGGTCATTTGGTTGAGAAAGTATCTCTTATCGGAAAACAGATAAGTTTTTGCCGGGGATGTCTGGCCTGTCAGAAAACTTGCCAATGTGTTATGAAAGATGACGCGTCGGTAATTGTTGAAAAAATGAAAAAGGCAGATGTTCTAGTCTTTGCAACGCCTGTTTATTTCTATGAAATGAGCGGACAGATGAAAACTTTTTTGGACAGGACAAATCCTCTTTTTCAAGCGGCATATCAATTTCGGGATGTTTATCTGTTGGCTAGCGCTGCGGATACGGATGAAGGGTGCGTGAACAGAGTAAAAGAGGGATTGCAAGGATGGATTGAATGTTTTCCTCAGTGCTCTTTAAAAGGCTTCCTATGTGGTACGGGTGTTGTAAACGTGGGAGAAATAAAGGGAACGAAGGCTTTTAGAGAAGCTTATTCTCTTGGAAAAAGCGTTTAAAAATGGATAAGGTTGTTTATGAAAATCTGGTTGATGCCGGGTGTGGCGACGATTTAATTAAAAAGTTTATCTTTATGGCGAATAGTGGCGATATCCGGGGACAGTTACGTCTGTTGGCGGAACATAAAGAGGTTTTGCTGAAGGTATATCATGAAAGTTTAAGAAAAATAGACTGTTTGGATTTTTTGTTTTTTTATCTTCAACAAACATTAAAAAAGGAGGACGCATGAGAAAATTTAAGCGGATTTCCACATTCGGACTGATTTGTACGGCTGTGGCGGGAATGTTTTTTTCAATTTCAACGATGGCGGAGGAACAGATGACAGAGACAAAAACAAATGAAGTTTGGGATAAAGTTTTTGAGAAAAGCGATAAAGTGGATGTTCAAAAAGTTACTTTTAAAAATCGTTACGGTATTCTTTTAACCGGTGATTTGTATATTCCTAAAGAAAAAGGGGAGGAAAAAATGCCGGCGATCGCCGTCAGCGGCCCTTTCGGAGCTGTGAAAGAACAAGCATCCGGTTTATATGCGCAAACGATGGCCGAACGAGGATTTGTAACTTTGGCTTTTGATGCGTCTTATACCGGAGAAAGCGGCGGAGAGCCCAGAAATGTGGCCTCCCCCGATATTAACACGGAAGATTTCAGCGCTGCCGTTGATTTTTTAAGTAATAGAGAAGAGGTGGATCCTGAGAGAATAGGGATTATCGGTATTTGCGGCTTCGGCGGATTTGCGCTGAATGAGGCGGCGAATGATACGCGCATTAAAGCAACGGTAACTTCCACCATGTATGACATGAGCCGGGTAAATGCGAACGGCTATTTTGACACCATGGGTGAAAAAGAGCGTTATACGCAAAGGCAGGCATTAAATAAACAAAGAACGGAAGATTTTAAAAACGGCTCTTATGCACAAGCTGCCGGTTTACCGGATAAGCTGACAGGTGAAGAACCTCAGTTTGTTCAGGACTATTACGCCTATTATAAGACGCCGAGAGGATTTCACAAAAGGTCCATTAACTCAAACGGAGGGTGGAATATGACTTCGTCTCTGTCTTTTATGAATATGCCGATACTGATGTATGCTTCCGAAATCCAAACACCCGTATTGATGCTGCACGGAGAAAAAGCGCACAGCCGTTATTTCAGTGAAGATGCTTATAAAAAACTAAAAGGGGACAACAAAGAGCTGATGATTATCCCGGGCGCCAATCATGTGGACCTGTACGACCAAACGGATAAGATTCCTTTTGACAAACTGGAATCTTTCTTTAAATCAAATTTGAATTAAAAGGCAGTTTAACTGCTGTCGTGCCGTATGCAACGAAGCGGTCTGTTTTCCCAAAAAAGGAAAAGGCCGCTTTTTTAATCAGGTTTGCAGACATCAACCCAGGCTGTGAATTTTGCGTATTTTTCCAGTTCCGGAACGGTCAGCTCTATTGCGCTGTTGGAACTGCCGCAGGCCGGAAAAACCGTTGCAAACGGTTGAAGAGATATATCCAGATAAACCCGAACGCCCGGATTGACGGCAAAAGGACAAACGCCGCCGACTTCATGACCGATGAGTTCTTTTGTTTCTTCCGGAGATAACATTTTAGCTTTGATTTTAAACTGCTCTTTAAATTTTTTATTATCAACCCGTTTCGTTCCGGCTGTAATGACGAGAAAAGGCTGTTCCTCTCCTTTGAACGCCAGGGATTTTGCAATTCTTTCCGGTTCGCATTGCAACGCTTTGGCGGCCAATTCCACGGTCGCGCTGGAAAGTACGGGTTCCAGGATTCTGTTTTCCATGCCGAATTGTTTAAAATAAACTCTGACTTTATCTATAGACATTTATTTCCCTTTGCTTATATTTTGAGATTATCGGGAAAAGACTGTATCACGGGAAATTTTCGGCGGCAAATAGAAAAGATATTTTTTATCTTATTTGAAGGGCGAAATCGGAGGAGTTTATATGAATTTTAAAGTAAAATATTTTCATGAGCTGACAACAACCGAACTTTATGAAATTCTAAAGGTTCGTTCTTCTATTTTTGTGGTAGAACAAAAAATTTTATACCAAGATATGGATGGTATTGATTACGACAGCTTACATGTTTTTTGTCCATCCGATACGGGAATAAAAGCTTATTTAAGGATTTTTTATAAAAAAGGAGAACCTGGAACCGTTCAAATAGGCCGTGTTTTAACGACAGTGCGCGGAACGGGCTTGGGCAGAGAACTTTTAAAAGAAGGTATTCGGATAGTTGCCGAGAGAATGAAGGCCGACAGAGTATACCTTGAGGCGCAGGTATATGCCATAGGTTTTTATGAACGAGCAGGATTTAAGGTTTGTTCTGAGGAATTTTTAGAAGATGGTATTCCTCATGTGAAAATGACGCGGGAAATATAAATTGTCTCTTTATACAAGTACGGATTTACCGATTCTCTTAAGTTACGCATTCAAAAAATAAGAGTTTTGAACGGGCGGTCAAAACTCTTAAGGTTTACCGTTGTTTTTGTCTTTTTTTATTTTTCCTTTTATTCAAAGTTGAGTGGTGCAAATATGCCAACTTTGGAATATTACAAAGTTAAAAAAGGCAGAAAACAACAAAGTTAAAAGTTTTTATAATTTATATATTTCCTCTATTTTTCGCGAATAATACGAAAACCGACATTATCGTAAGTCATGTCCGGATGACGGCTTTCATTTCTGCTTTCCGTTCTGCAGTCGGTTCTTGCCGAATCCCAGGAGCCGCCTTTTACAGCTCTCCCATTACTATTCCTTGAGGTGGAGGTCCATTCCCAGGCATTGCCCCACATATCTATGGCTCCCGAGGCAGACAAAGTTTTGGAATAAGCGTTGACCGGGGTTAAGCCTTTATTTTCTCCTGCATTGAAATCAGCATCTTTTGGCATGTGTCCTGCCGCCTGTTCCCATTCTTTTTCCGTAGGAAGCCTGTATGTCGCGGTGTTATCATTGTTTGAAAGCCAGAGGCAGTAAGCAACAGCGTCATTATAAGAAACATTAACAACGGGATAGTTGGCTGCTTGAGTAGGAATAAGGCCGTTTTTCCAATGTTTCGGGGCTTTTCTCCCGGTCGCTTGTACAAATTTTGCGTATTCTTCGTTTGTAACGGGGGTATATGCAATAGAAATATTTTGAGCCGCTCCCAAAACAGGCAAAAAACCGTCGTTTGTTTCACGGATTCCCGGTTTTAAACGAGGATCCGTAAACCGACTTAAAGACTGGTTTATCCTGTTTTCCCTGTCGCGTATCATTTCATCAACAATGACCTGCATTTCGTCAATTTTGGATTGCTCTCTGGCTGTTCTTTTTAATTCTTCAAGTTTTGCTTTTTTTCTTGCTACAACTTTATCATAATTTATTGCAATTTGATTTTTTAAGACGTATCTGTTTGTTTCTGAAGGATTTTTTTGATAAGTGGCGATAAGGCCTCTGGTGACATCGTCTAGTTGTGGGCGCTCTTTTTCAACCGTTGTGGAGTATTTAAAAGATTTAGCTTCCGGGTTTATCCGCAAATCTGCCGTTTGAGATTCGTTTGTTATGCAAAAGGTTAATATTATTATAGAAAATATAAATTTTGTTAACATGTAAATTCCTTCCTTTTTTCTGTCATGCGACATTTTCTTTAAACGAATCTTTATTGAATTTTGTTGTTTGATAAGAAAAAAATTTGCGTGAAGAGAAGATTGTTTTTTATTATGTAATTGTTTTGAAAAGAAAAAACTTAAAAAATCAAAAAGCCTGTTTTATCGTAGTGTGTCGGGCAGTTTATTTTTTAGTTATCATTTTTTTTAAAGAGTTAAGGAAGGGTAGAAAGAGGTAGTATCGGGATATTTTTCAATTTTTTACGAATTTTTTAAGTTTTACTTTTTGTTTTTTGATGCCCTTCTGCCAACATTTACATATCCAATCATTTTTCAGGAATGATTGAGGCATTTGGTTAGATAAATAAAAGAAAATCTTTTTTTATATATCTTAAAAGAAATGTTTCCTGGCGGAGAGGGGGGGATTCGAACCCCCGGACCGAACAAGCCGGTCAACAGATTTCGAGTCTGTCGCATTCGACCACTCTGCCACCTCTCCCTGTATAAAATATTCAACAACTTTTTAGAATGCCTGTTGACCAACAAGCTTTCGCTTGTTCAACAGATTTGATGTCGCTGTTGCTCCATCCTCTTGCGCTGCGCTCCAGGTCAAGTCTGCCGCATTTGGCCACTGAAGCCATCTCTTCCTATATTAAGCTCTTCAACAACCTTTCAGAACACCTGTTGACCAACAAGCTTTCGCTTGTTTAACAGATTTGATGTCGCTGTTGCTCCATCCTCTTGCGCTGCGCTCCAGGTCAAGTCTGCCGCATTCGACCACTGAAGCCACCTCTCCATATATAAACTATTTAACAACTTTTCAGAACACCTGTTGACTAACAAGCTTTCGCTTGTTTAACAGATTTGATGTCGCTGTCGCTCCATCCTCTTGCGCTGCGCTCCAGGTCAAGTCCGTCGCCGTTTCACAGGCCCTGTTTTCTCTCTCCGTATCTTAGGACAATAAAAAGAAAACCGCTGATATGTAAAACCGGTTCACAGGAAGACACGAAAGCTTCTTTTCAAACCTGCGCCTTAAAATTATCTAACGAAAGAGGATTTGTCAAACAGTATTTCTTATTTTATTTAAATCAGACAGACCTTTTCCCTTGTTTTTTGTTTTTCGGTACCGGATTGCTTAAAGTTCAGGCTGTTTTTAGTTTTCTGTCTGTTAAAAACAGGGAAAAAGCGGAAATCCTTGTTCGGAGGGAACAACGGACGATAAATAAAAAGTTACCAACTGCCTTTCGCCAAAATAAACAGGCGTTTTTTTCGGAAAGTTTTATTTACATTCTACTCCAGGGTCAAGTTTGGCACTGTTTAATTATAAAACTCAGGCTTTACTTTGTCTTTTTATAAACGACACATATCCGACTTCAAAAAAAATCGGCAAAAAATGATTTTTGAAACCGAAAAAAAGGATAAGGGTAAATTAAGAACTTTTTTTTTGAAAGAGTTTTTTCCATATCCTTTTGGCAAATGAAGCCAATTCCTCCGCTATCGTCAATTTTTGATGCGGTGTCTGAAGTGTGTCGGCGGCGAAAGCTTCCATAAGTTTGCGCTGTTTTTCCGTCAGATGAGTCGGTGTTTCCACCTTTAAAGTCACAAACAAATCTCCGGCCCCTATCCCCTGCAAAACGGGCATTCCTTTCCCTTTCAGGCAAATTTGCTCGCCGGTCTGCGTTCCTTCGTCAATGACGATATCTTTTTCTTCGCCATTTAAAAGAACGATTTTCATGTGCCCGCCCAAGACGGCAATCGGCATCGGTACCTTTAAGGTATAAAACAGATTGATACCTTCGCGCTTGAAGTCTTTGTCTTCTTTGACTGTAATAAAGACATACAAGTCGCCCGCCTCCGAACTGCCGGGAGATAAGTTTCCTTCGCCGGCCAACCGCATCCGGATGCCGGTATCCACGCCGGCCGGAATGTTGATTTCCACTGTTCTTGTGTGATCGGCCGTTCCGCTTCCGTGACAGGAAGGGCAGGGGTCTTTGATTTGCTTGCCTGTTCCTTTACAGGAGGGACAGACTTCCTCCATCATAAAGAACCCTCTCTGATAACGGATTTTTCCCGTTCCGTGACAGGAAGGACAGCTTTGAACATTTGTGCCGCCTTGTCCTTTACATTCTTCGCAAATCGTTTGGGTGGTAAGCTCTACTTCCTTTTTAACGCCGAAGAAAGCTTCTTTTAAGGAAATTTCCATATCATAGCGGACATCCTCCCCTTTGCGTTTACGCCGGGAGGAAGCTCTGCTCCTTCCCGCGCCACCCATAAAGCCGGAGAAAATATCCTCAAACAAATCGGAAAAACCGTCGGAAGAAAAATTAAAGCCGTTAAATCCCCCTCCAAATCCGTTGAACCCACCGAAGCCGCCGGCTCCTCCCTGTTCAAAAGCAGCATGACCGTAGCGGTCGTAAGCCGCCCGTTTTTGATCATCTTTGAGAACTTCATAAGCTTCACAGATTTCTTTAAATTTCTGTTCGGCTTCCTTGTTCCCCGGATTTAAGTCAGGATGGTATTTTTTCGCCTGTACCCGGTAGGCCCGCTTGATTTCGTCAAGCGAGGCCGTCCTGGATACATTCAGCAGTTCGTAGTAATCAACTTTATCAGACATGAAGGGGTCTTTGCTTCTTATTACTTCTTGACTTCTTCAAAGTCGGCGTCAACGACATCCTCTTTGTTGTCGCCCGCAGCAGCGCCTTCACCCGCTCCGGCGGAAGTTCCGGCGTCAGAAGCGGTCGTCCCCGCCGTCCCCTGGTCTTTATACAAGGCTTCGCCCAGTTTCATGGAAACCTGCATTAAAGCTTCGGACTTCTGGTTGATTTTTTCGGCATCTTCACCGTTCATGGCTTCTTTCAAGTCAGCAATGGCTTTTTCAATATTTTCTTTTTCAGCAGCCGGTACTTTGTCGCCCAAATCTTTGAGGTTTTTCTCCGTAGAGTAAACAAGGCTGTCCGCTTTGTTTTTCGCGTCAATCAATTCACGACGCTTTTTATCCTCTGCGCTGTGCTGTTCGGCTTCCTTGACCATTTTGTCAATGTCAGCCTCGTTCAACCCGCCGGACGCCTGGATGCGGATGGTTTGCTCTTTATTTGTCGCCTTGTCTTTGGCGGAGACATTCACAATACCGTTGGCGTCAATATCAAAGGTTACTTCAATCTGCGGCATGCCGCGCGGTGCAGGAGGAATGCCGACCAGGTCAAACTGCCCCAAAAGCTTATTGTCCGCCGTCATTTCGCGTTCGCCTTGGAAAACGCGGATGGTAACGGCCGTCTGCCCGTCCTCCGCCGTGGAGAAGATTTGGCTCTTGCGAGTCGGAATGGTCGTGTTGCGGTCAATCAAACGCGTAAACACGCCGCCCAAAGTTTCAATTCCCAAAGACAGAGGCGTTACATCCAAAAGAAGGACATCTTTGACATCGCCTTTCAAAACGCCGCCCTGGATGGCCGCGCCGGAAGCGACGACTTCGTCCGGGTTCACGCCTTTATTCGGTTCTTTTCCGAAGAAGTTCTTAACCAATTCCTGAACTTTCGGCATACGGGTCATGCCGCCGACCAGGATGACCTCATCAACATCTTTGGCGTCAATGCCGGCGTCTTTCAAAGCATTTTTGATAGGCGGAATGGTCTTGTCCAGCAAATCGCCGACCAGAGATTCCAATTTCGCCCTTGTCAAAGTCATGGTCAGATGTTTCGGCCCCGACTGGTCCGCCGTGATGAACGGCAGATTGATTTCCGTTTGCGTTGCGCTGGACAATTCAATTTTCGCTTTTTCCGCCGCTTCTTTCAACCTTTGCAGCGCCAACTTGTCATTGCGCAGGTCAATGCCGTTTTCTTTCTTAAATTCGTCGGCCAGATAGTCAATCACGCGAATATCAAAGTCTTCACCGCCCAGGAAAGTATCTCCGTTGGTGGATTTAACTTCAAACACGCCATCGCCGATTTCCAGAACGGACACGTCAAAAGTACCGCCGCCCAAGTCGTAGACAACGATGGTGCCGGATTTTTTCTTGTCCATTCCGTAGGAAAGGGCGGCCGCCGTCGGCTCGTTGATGATGCGCAGAACTTCCAATCCTGCGATTTTACCGGCGTCTTTCGTTGCCTGCCGCTGCGAATCGTCAAAATAGGCCGGCACCGTAATGACGGCCTGCGTTACGGGTTCGCCGAGGTAGGCTTCCGCGTCTTCTTTTAATTTCTGCAAAACGAAAGCGGAAATCTGACTCGGGGCGTATTTCTGCCCTCTAACTTCCACCCAAGCGTCGCCGTTGTCTCCTTCAATGATATGATACGGGACAATGCTTTTGTCTTTTTCAACGACTTTATCGTTAAAACGCCGACCGATAAGGCGTTTGATGGCAAAAAGGGTTCCTTCCGGATTTGTGACGGCCTGCCGTTTGGCGGCCTGGCCGACAAGGCGTTCGCCGTTCGCCGTGAAAGCGACCATGGAAGGGGTTGTCCTGGCACCCTCCGCATTTTCCAGGATTTTGACATCCTTGCCGTCCATAATGGCCATGCAGGAGTTTGTCGTTCCCAGGTCAATACCTAATACTTTACTCATTTCATTTCTCCTTTTCATAAAGTTTTCATAAGATTTTTTCTTATTTGTTTGTTATATAAGAGGGGGATTTTTCATTTTCAAGGCATTTGGAAAAAAAATTTCGCCTTTTGCCGCCGTCTTTGGGATGAATTTGAGGTTAAGACGGGAAATTCCTTTCTTTTTGAGAAAAAATAGGGTAAATGTAAGAAGTAAAGTAATAACGCCGCTCTTATCGGCCGGACAATTTAAATTTAAGGTAAAACATGACACAGACTGCTCTTGAGATGCTGATTTCCCGCCTGACTGAATTCGGGCCGGAATTGTTTTGTTCTCTGATTCTGATTTATGCTTTAAAATATTTAAGGCGTTTGCCGGAGGCTTCCGAAGGGACGCTTTCCGTTTCTTACGCTTTTTTGATTTTGGCCGTTAAGGATTTTATCAGTATCCTGTGGCCGTTCTTAATTAACGGGCGGGTATCGGACTTTTTCCTTTCTTTGATTTCTTTGGCGCTTCAAACGGCGGCCGGCGTCTTTTTTGTTTTGGCTGGCTTGCAGATTGCCAGAATACCTTTCGTTAATAAAAAGGTGGCGCCTTATCTGACTGTTTTTTGTATTTTAGGCGTGATTTATGTCTCTTTTATTTCCCACAATGTCGCTTTTAACGCTATTCTTCCGTTCGTGGTGTTGGGAGTGTCTTGTTTGGTTTTGGGGATGTTTTACTTTGCGGCCAAGAGGAATAAAGCTGCTTATGAACTGCGTTGGATGGGCTTGGCTTTTGTGGTTTTCGCCGCTTGGCATTTCCAAAAAGCGGTTCCGGCGGTTAATCGTTTCACTGGTTGGGGAATGGAGGTTTGCGTTTTCTCCTTTATGGCCTTTTGTATTTTTTACACCTCCAATCTTTTGATTCAAAAGCAGTTTGATTTGTTGGAATACGAGGCGTTTTCCAGTAAGTCCCGTCTGCGTTTGATTATACAGTCCTCGCCGTTTCCCGTCGTGTTTTCAAGGCTGAAAGATAACCGGATTCTTCTTTTAAATTCAAAGGCGGAGGAATTGTTTCAGATTCGCTACAAAAAGGATTTAAAACTGGAAGATTTTTTCCAAAATGAAAAAGTGATTAAAGAGATTATCTCAAAGCTGGAAAAAAATCCGACTTTGGACAGAATGCAGGTAACGATTAAATATTCGTCCAGCAAGAATATGTACCTGCAGGTGTCAGCCCGTATTATTGACTTTGAAAATGAATTCTGTCTCTTTATCGCGTTTCAGGATATTACGGAACAAAAGGAAAGGGAGGCTTTGTTATACGAACAGGCGACAACGGATTCTTTGACCGGTTGTTTCAACAGGCGGCAGTTTATGGAAATGGCGGAAAGGGAACTTCAGCGCTTTTGGCGTTATAACACGCCGTTCAGCTTGATTGCGTTTGATTTGGATAACTTTAAACTGATTAACGATACTTACGGCCATCCGGTCGGCGATTCGGTGTTGCAATCCGTCGGATTCGCATGGAAAAAACTGATCCGGTCGTCGGACATTCTGGCGCGGATGGGTGGGGATGAGTTTGTCCTTTTGCTTTTGGATTGTGATGAGAAAAAATCCCGTATTGTCTTTGAAAGGATGCAGGAGGCTTTGCGGATGATTTCCCTGCCGGCGATGGAAAATAATTATATTCCTTTGGAGATGAGCGCCGGCGTGGCGTTTTCATCGCCTTTAAATGATTTGGAAAAGACTTTGAAAATCGCGGATGACGCCTTATATGTGGCGAAAAAGACCGGGAAAAATAAACTGGTTGTCGCCGGTTCGCAGGAAGCGGAAGCTTTTATCAATAAAGAAAAAAGCAGTAATAAGGTTATTAATACCGCAATTGATAATGTGGTGGAGGAGACTTTATCCGAAATCAATACTTTGCTGGATCAGATGAACAAACCGAAAATTATGAACCTCTCCCAGACATTGAAATCTACTTATCTGTCTGGAAAAGACAAAAAGGACGAAGAAGATTTTTGATTTTTCCAACTTTTTTTTCCGTTTTAAGAGAAAATTCCGGCTGTTTGTTTTTCCGCTCATCGCTCTGACAATCGCCGTGTATTTCATTTATCATGCCTTGGAAGGGTCCCGCGGTTTAAGGCGTTATTTTGAGCTGAAAAGGCAAATACGGCTGGAAAGAAAAGTGCAGGAGCTGACCGAACGGCAAAAAAACGAGTTAGAGTCAAAAATTGACCGTTTGAATGTGGAACATTTGGATGTGGATTTTTTGGAGGAGCAGGTCAAGCGTTCTTTGGGTGCCGGACAGGAAAACGAGTATATCCTTTTTGAAAATGAAAATCCGAAACAGGGAAATTAGGAGGATGCGTGTCTGGAAAGAATAGACTTCCCGTTTTAACGGAGCAATCTAATCCGAAAAGCAGGGATATTGACTTGATGGATTCTTTATCCATTGTTCGGATTTTTAACGAAGAGGATAAAATGCCCGCGTTGGCGGTGGAAAAAGAGTTGCCTCAAATTGCCAAAGCGGTGGATTTAATTGCCGATGCTTTTTTGAAAGGCGGACGATTGGCGTATTTCGGAGCGGGGACGAGCGGACGGCTGGGTGTGCTGGACGCTTCGGAATGTGTTCCGACTTTCGGTGTTTCTCCAAAAATGGTACAAGGATTTATTGCCGGAGGGGAGAGGGCTTTGCGTAAAAGTGTGGAAGGGGCGGAAGACGATCGTTCTTTGGCAAAAAGAGATTGGGAGCGGTTTTGCCCTATGCCGGAAGATGTGGTTGTCGGATTGTCGGCAAACGGCGGGGCGGCATATGTTTTGGAAGTTTTGCGTCTGGCTCGGGAAAAAGGGTGCACGACGATTGCTGTTGCTTGTCAAGGGCAGGCAAAGAGCAAAGATTTGGCGGATATCTTCATTTGTCCGGAAGTCGGAGCGGAGGTAATTACTGGTTCTTCCCGTCTCAAAGCCGGAACGGCGCAGAAAATGGTTTGTAATATGTTGTCATCCGGCGCCATGATAAAGATCGGAAAAGTCTATCAAAATTACATGATTGATGTACATGTGATGAATAAAAAGTTAATGGAAAGGGCCATTCGTTTTGTTTCCGAAATAACCGACGTGAATGAAGATACTGCCAGAACGGTACTTTTGAAGACAGGTTCTTCTCCGGCAAAATATAATGTCAAAACGGCTTGTGTCATGATACTTGAAAAGTGTTCAAAACGGCAGGCTGAAAAGCTTTTATCTCAGGCGGGAGGCAGTTTGCGGCGCTTTATTTTTTCAAAGGCGGCAAGATAAAGAAGATTTTAAGAAAAGATATGTTGATAAAACAAAGTCTTTTAAAACATTATCCGATGTTTTGCCGGGGGGAGGAAATTTGCCTGCGATTACAATTTCTGTAACTGACTAAAAACGGCCGCGTTTGTAAATCGTAATATTTTTGCAGATTTTCTGAAAAAATAAACCTGGCGTGTTCCTGTTTAAAATACGGGAAGAATAAAAGATATAAAGCTATGGTTTGAAAAAATAAAATGAAAAGGCTTAAAGGTTTATTTTTAATAAAAAGCTCTTTAGAAAAAAGATTTCTGATGAAAAAAACAGAGAAAAAAAAGTAGTTTTTTAAAAATTCTTTCGGTGGGAAAAAATAAATTTTCCATCTGCTTGGCATGCTTTGATGTTAAGAATACAAAAGAAAAATTCCCTCTTTTTGAATACAGGTTTTAAGATTGAAAAGAGCAAAAACTCCCTGTTTTATACAGGAGGAATTTTTATTGTTTTTTCCTCTTTTTCCTTTTTTCTGCCCTTTGTTGCCTTTGTTTTTCTTTTTCCTTCCTGGTTGTGGACGAACGGGAAGGCTCCGCTTTTTCTCTTTTGCCAGGGATAATCTCCGATTTATCGGGAACTTCTGTTCCGTCTTCCGGTGTACCGGTATTTTTTTTACAAAAAGAAACGGCGGCGCAGGCGACTAAGAGGAGGAAACTTCCTAAAAGAAAAGGAATATTTCCGTATTTTGCATAAAAAGTAGGCGGGAGCGCTTTCGGTAATCTGGCATCCAAAGTATCCGTCGTTCCGCGCGGCAGAAAAGCTTCAATTTCGCCATAAGGATTGATAACCGCCGAAATACCGTAAGGGGTAGATATTTTCACAACAGGCAGTCCTTCTTCAACGGCTCTCAATTGGGAAAAAATAAGATATTGATAAGATCCCAATTCATTCAGATAAACAGAATCGTTTGTTATATTGGCAATCCACTTCGGTCGGTCTTTTTGGTCAATAAAAATTCTCGGGTATGTAATTTCTACACAATTAACCGCACCAACTGCCGGTACTCCGTCTAAATGGAATGTTTTTGGTCCTTTTCCCCTGGAAAAATTTCTAAAATTCTCAATAAAAGGAATGTATTCTCCAACAGGAACAAATTTGTATTTATCATTTGAATTAAGAATTCGCGCTTTATTGTCAACAGCCAGAATACTGTTATATACCTTTTTCCCTTCAATTTTTCTTAGAGAACCTGTTAAAATGTAAAAATCAGGATATTCTCTTTCTAAAGGTTTTTGAAAAAGAAGAGGTTCATCTTGAATCCTGGAACGGATAAAAGCTTCCGGGAAAAACAGGATGTTCTTTCCTTTAACGGCTAAAGGTTTTTTTAAAGCAAAATATATTTCGTTGTCAAAAAGAACAGGTGTTATATAAGCGGGAATGTCATTTAGGGATTTTGTTTGATGTTTTTGTATCAGTCTTAAATTTATATCCGGGACATATTCAGAATCTCGGGTATTTTCCAACCGCTTATCTCCGTAAAGGAAAATCCCTCCGGTCAGAATAACTGCCAGAATGAAAGTTTTATAGTGTTTTTCTTTCGTTAATAAAAATAACGGAGAGGTAAAAATAAAAACGGTAAAAAAGCCGTAACCGAATGTTCCTGCAATACTGAAAAACTGAAGCATTTTGGGATAGCTTACCCAAGCGCTTGCCATAAAAAGCCAGGAAAGCTGAAAAATAAAGTAAGACTGGACATATTCGGATAAAGAAAGAAGGCAACAAAAAGCAATGATTCGAGAAAGGCCTTTTTTAAAAAAATGAGACAGAAAGGCGATCGTTCCGTAAAAAAAGAAGCCCATAAGGAATAAGAAGAGTACGAAGAGAAAATAAACAAGGAGACCGTACTCGGAAAACAGTCCTTTGACCGCCCAAAATAAAGAAGTTTCAAAGAAAACGCCTCCAAAAAGGCCCGCCTGAAAAACAGCTTGTTTTTTTGTTTTTGCTTCATTGATATAAAACACCAGACAGGGTATGGTTAAAAACATAATCCAAACCTGACGGTAAGGGGAAAATGCAAAAAAAGAGGCAAACCCCGCTACAGACAAAATAATGTATGGAAGCAATTTTTGAAGCAAATGGGACATGTCTCATTCCTCTTTTAATTTAAAATTTGAAATTCATATTATGTTGCCGTTTTTTTAAAGTCAATCTTTCCGTCTTTCTTTTTCTCCCGTTAAAATCCGTATATCAGAAAGAGCTCTTTCCTTGCTACGCAATCTAAATGTTATTTTTTATCACATTGGAATAAAATACGGGTGGTTCCGGTCGGTCTGTCTGCAGCGGCGCAAAATTCTACGGCATCCTCTTTTTCTTCCGTTATATTGTACATGTATCCACTGCCGTCATCTACGCAGACGGGCTCTTCATACGGCAGATTAATCAGCTTGTGACATAAAGAAGACGGCAAGTTTTGGAATTCAATATAAAACCGGTAGGAAATTCTTCCTCCGTCATTCCCTAAAGGTGAAACGGTGATTCTGTTGTCAACGGCGATTGCTGCCTTTTGCAATCGGCTGATATCTACAAAACGATAAGAATCTGCCTCCTGTTTTGAAAAGTAGTTGCCGGAAAGAGAGGTTGTTTCTTCCTCTTCCATTTCTTCTCCCGCGTTAAAAATGACTTCTTGAAACGCGTCAATGAACCGATTTTGCATAATCATGGACATGGCGACGCCGTAACCGGAAATGCCGCCTATGGACAGGATGGCGGCAATAGTTAAAACCCCCATAATTTCAACAAGGCCCTTGCCGGATTGGGAAAATGAATCTTTTTTTATGCTATAGGAAATTAAATTTTTCATAGAGAACTCCTTTCCGTCATATCTTGACGGTTAATGTTAACATAAGAGAAGAATGTTTTCTATGCAAGACGGTTTTTGTTTCTATTGGTTTATTTTTTACTTGAGAGAATAAGAAAGAAAGAATATCCTAAAGCAAAAAGCAAAAGGAGGTAAAATGTTCAAAGAATCTCACCAATTTGGACGAAGTATGATTGAAATGCTGGGCGTTCTGGCCATTGTGGGTGTTTTGTCCGTTGGAGGGCTTGCCGGATATAACATGGCGATGTACAGGCTTCGTGAAAATAATTTCATGTCTGAATTGGCGATGCTTCCTTCTCAAATAGACGGATATATCAATGATATGAAGACCTCTGCTGCCGATAACTTTGCTTTTATAGATTTAAGCCATTTTACAGCAGCGGCTCAAGTACTGGCCCCTCAGATAAAGGTCGTGGGAATTGACCGCCGCGAGGAAGATGTTTTTTATGACTACGCTTTGACAATGCAGGGAGTACCGCCGGAAATCTGTCATAGGATTGTAGAAGTTTACCATAATCAAGCCAGAGTATGTATCGGGGATGAAAATGAGCTGAAACCTTTGACGGCGGACAGATTGTCTTTACTGAATAGCCTGTGTACGGATGACGAAGATGCTTATTTGAGGATTGCATGGGGCTGCCTGCCTGTGGATTGAGGAAGAAATTATGAAATTTTATAAACTTCAGGGTGCGGGAAATGATTATATCTATATTGACGGGATAACTGTTCCCGTGAATGTTGATGATCTTGTACCGAAAGTTCCCCGCTTGTCGGACAGACATTTCGGTATCGGTTCTGATGGGGTGATTTTTCTTCTTCCCTCTCGCAAAGGGGATGTCAGAATGCGGATGTTTAACGGCTTTGATGGATCGGAGGCGCAGATGTGCGGTAACGGCGTGCGCTGTGTCATGGCTTTGGCTCACCGTCTGTCTTTAGTCGGCGAAACGGCAGTCATTGAAACAATTCCCGGCCTTGTCCAGGCTCAGGTTTTGAAAGAGGATGAGGTTTCTATCCGGATGTTTTATCCTCCCAGAGTTTCCGGTCAAACGGAAACGGTGGCCTCTTGCGGACGGACCTTTGAGTTTCGGCGAGCGGATATGGGAAATCCACATGCTGTTGTTTTACTGCCGGAGGATGAAGTATTGGATACTTTTCCTGTAGAAAAATACGGCCCTCCTATTGAAGAGAATTTATCTCTTTTCCCTGAAAAAACAAATGTTGAGTTTTTTAAGGTTTCTTCATCGGGAACGCTTGAAATGCGCGTTTGGGAAAGAAATTCGGGAGAGACAATGGCCTGTGGAACGGGGGCTTGCGCTACGGCCGGCGTGTACCGTTCCTTGATGGCGGAAAAAATGGATGAGGTTTCTGTTAGAATGAGGGGAGGGACTTTGAAACTTTCTTGGAAAAAAGACGGTTTTTATATGCAAGGGCCCGCTGTTTTTGTTTTTGAAGGGGAATTTGACCCTTCTGATTTTTAATTTCTTTCTTGAAAAAAAGAATTTTTATTTTTTCATACCATATGAAAAGAAGTCGTTTTTTATTAAAACGGCTTCTTCTCTTATTTAATTAAAAATTTGCGGAATTTTGGATTTTTGAACTTTTTTGAGAAAAGATTCCGGATTTTTATCCGTTCCCTCTTTATTTGTCGGCCTCTCTGGCAAATGCTAAATCTTTTAGCCAAGGGCTGATATCTAAAGGTATTCCGGAACCTGTTTCCAATGTTGCACGCGCATTTTCGGGGATATAATCATGGATAAATTTTGCCAGGGGGTAAGAACCTTTTCCCAAATGCAAATGAGTATCCTCTTGACCAGAAATATCTCCGTCACAAAGGTGAAAATGCGCAGGTTTTAAAGTGGCGTAAGCTTGCATCTCTTCTTCTATCGGCCGATGAAAATGATTGGCTGAACACACGGCATGGGAAAAGTCTAAACAAAATTTACATCCTGTTTCATGCATAATGTATTGTATTTGTTCGGGAGAACATCCGTGCAGTTCTCTGAAAGAGGAGTTACAATAATGAGGGACATTTTCTACGGTAATGCGCGAATCGTTTATTTCTTTAAATTGCCGACAGGTCTCGTCTATGTTTTCCTGTTTGTTTTGTGTTCCTGCATGCAGGATGATTATGTCGGAATGAAACAAGTCGGCCATTTTTTGCGAATCCTTTAATTTTTCATAGTTTTCCGCCGCCTTTTCTTTATCTCCCATGTCCATGCCTTGTCCGGTATGCGGCGCGTGGATAATAACGGGCAGATCTCCGATTTTTGATTTTAATTCCTTTTTTGTTTCCTCATAGCTGCCGGGAAAAACCTGCATCTCCAAAAAATCAAAGGAACCCTGGCGAACGGCCTCTATCGCCTGATTAACAAACAAAGGGGCGTTTTTCAGGTTGGTATTGAATATTTTTATTCCGAACTGACGGGACATTTTGTTCTCCTGTTTTATTGTGTCTTGATTGGTTTTTTAGGTAGTTTAACTTAAAATAAAACACCCTGTCAAAGAAAACAAATTCTTTGACAGGATGTTTATGTAGCGGACGAAAGTTTAATCCAAACATTTTCTGTGATTAAAACCTTTGTGTATTCCGAAATAAGGGAAAGAAGAGCCGCCAGTAAATTCCCCGCCGCAAACTTGGCCGCTGGTTAAAGTCCCTTTTATCTTTATGTACAATCCCTTAGAATTTACATCATCAGTAGAACCTTCCGTGAATAGCCCATTCATTTCTTTTGAGGAAGATTTGAACCAACCAAAGAAATGACTTGAACTGCCGAGAGAACCTAAAGTTCCGACATGCCCTGGTTGGACGGATACATTGCAGGAAGGATTGTTAACGCAAACTTTGGCGCCGTTTTCTATAATTCCCGCCGAAAAATTTCCGCCGCCGATGGTTCCGCCTTTAATAACGGGATAGGAAGTATAATTGCCTTTATGACAGCTTGTTTTATACTTTTTTACCCATAAGACTTTTTTATACATATATCTTTCGCATATCTCGTCATAGCCGGAAACTCTTTTAAAATTACCTCCCAGAATTGTCCCGCCGAATATTTCGGCATATTCAATCTTTGTCGAGCCACCGATGTTCGGATAAACAGAAGAGCTATTGATTGTTCTATTGTCTATTGCTTGTCCTGCACCGGTTATTTCCCCCGAATTTTCGTCTTTATTGACGCCTTGAGGGTAAATAAGCCCGTTTACCAATCTTGCTTTGTCTGTTAAAACGCCGCCGTAGAAATTACCTCCTTCCATTCTTGCCGAACCTTCAACAATTCCGTTGCCTGTTCCTGCAATCTCCAAAACTTCTTTTCCGTTAATTTGATTAGCTTTTCCGCCTAATGTTCCTCCCGTTACTAATGCGTTTCCGCGAACAACGGTGTTGGTATGAATCCTCGGGAAACAATTACATGTTCTTTTCTGGGATTTGTCTGCCGGAGGAGCATTCAATTCGCAATATTGCCCTTCTTTGCCTTGGCATTGATATTGAGCCTCTTCTCTGCGAACGCATTGGTTGCCTTCACGAGAATAACCGGATGCACATTTTGTCTGATAGCTCCACTTATTGGAGAAGAGATATCCCAACCAAGAACACCAACCATCTGTACAATATGTTTTTCCCCATTGTGTACAGAGAGTCCCAGAAGCACAATACTTTGTCGGTGAAACGGACCGAACACATTGTTTGTTTGTGTAATCGGCAGACCATCCGGACGGAATAAAAGCCCCTTCATAATACGGACAAATAATGGTTGCGTCTATTTCTATGCCAGAAATGTTGGCGTTTCCTCCGATTAAGGCATTTCCCCAGATATATCCGTTTGAAATATTGGCATTGTCCTGAATCGTGACGGTACAACTTCTGTCTGGCCCCGGATCCGCGGTAACAACAGGAATGGGTTCAAACTCTACCGTTTTCGGTCCCAGTTTAATTTTATCTTCTATATAGGTTTCACACACTTGTTTACCTACCTGAAGGTCATAAGGATAATACTCCGGAATAACATCTTGTGCAGCTCCGACGGATATTTGTTCGGTTTTAACGGAATTATCCGCCTGGCAGGTGTTGTCAACAACTCTTGTCGTTATACATTCTGTCAAACCTCTTTTCGTCAGAGGACCGGACTGGTCGCCTACCTGACAGGGAGAACGGATTCCCTTTTCTCCCGTGCAGGTTCCCGTCTTTTCTAAATCCGCACCTGTGACGGGATCCGTATAAATGTCTGATTTAAAGGTTACTTCCACAACGCCGCGGCATTTTGAATATTTCCTGCCGGTGACTTCGTATGTCCTGACTTGACCTTCCGGCGCAGGGTATTCTTCCTTGGCTGCGGCGATAACGTTGTCATCGTTATTACAACTGCCTTCGTCCAGCCCTCCGGCAATAAATGTCTGAGTTGAAACACTTGGTTCTCCTGTCTGAGCAAGATAAGTACAGGTTAAGACGGCGTAGACTCTTTGTCTGGACATATCAATGTCAATAGAGCTTGCGGATGCCGTTTCCCCCAGTCCTTCTATAGAATCTCCGGAACTGTCTCTCCCGCCATTTTTACAGACTTTATCTGCGGCTTCTTGTATTTTTTCTTTATTTTCCGTCGGACACCAGCAAGATGTGCCATTGAGCGAACAGGAATCATCGCAGGTATAAGTCGGGGAGACCGTTTCTCCATCCGTATTTTGGCAAAGGTTCCCGTTCAAAGTATACCCCGTCGGACAAGACGGCGTGGCGTCTTTTTCCTTATACTGGATTAAATCACTTCTGGAACCTAAATCCACATCCGTTAATTTAGCGGTTTTCTCTTCTGCTTGGTAAGTGTTTATTTTAATTGTCGCCTCACAACCGCCTTCTTCCCCGGAAATGAACTTAATATCTTCATCTTCACATGAAGATGAACCTAATATACCGCAATCATCTCGGATGTATTTTTTATACCAATCTTGCGCAGTATTCAAAATGGCACCATCATAATTAAGAGCAAGATGTTTATAAGGTTGACAATAATGATTACCGCCTACTTTTAGACCACTCGTTTCTGTCTCAATCACAACCTGAGCCTTGTATCGCGTACACATTTCTTTACAAGTACAATCTTTGCCTTCCAGAGAAATCTCCCCGTTTAATCCTTCATAAGTTTTTCCAACCAAACTGTCACACACATAATTTTCTCTCATGTAATCTTGGCAGCTTTTGGAATCTATCGGGTTTTTCAGCCCTTCCCCGTATCCGTCATCCAAGTAGGGATTAAGTGTTCGTAAAACAACATAGCACTGTTCCGATTGGCTTAAAATAATGGGATTTCCATTCTCATCCTTAACGGGATCGCATTTTACTTTATCGTCGCAGTCAATGCCTGCATTTATATCTTCTATTGTTAATTCACAACAGTTCTGAGAATCTTCCGGATTATCGGAACAAAGAACCTTACAGCTTTCATCCTCCTGATAGATAATTTCTTCTTCAGAGAAAATTTCATAATTATTTCCCCAATTAACATTTGTAACCGTTTGCTTGTTTGCTCCCACATAATCGGGGTCGTATACATCACAGCTGTCCCAGTTTTTCTCGTTCGGCATATAGGATGTTCTTCCTAAAGCGTTCATACAAACATTAGCATTAGCAGAGATAGTCCCACCAAGGACAGAGCCGCCAGCGACGAGGCCACCGGAGATGGAAGCGTCACCCGAGATAAGGGTAGCATTAAAAGAGTTGGAAGGGTTAGAGGAGCCGTAAATTTT
>CASFRQ010000218.1 GCA_949296785.1 uncultured Alphaproteobacteria bacterium | reverse complement strand
TACGGGAAGATTTTAAAATACGTCAGCTGACCCCTCAGGATTTGGAACAATATAACGATTTATGCCGTTACGCTTTCCAAGTGACGGAAAAAACTTTGGCAGAATCCGGTTGGGAAGATGAAGACATTAAACAGTCTAAATTTCCCGTTTTGGAGCGGGCGAGCGTTTTAGGGTGTTTTGACGGGAACAGTCTGGTGTCTCAGTTTGCGGTTTATCCTTTGGAAATGAATGTTTTTTCAAAAATTTATTCCGTCGGTTTTGTGACAAGCGTCGCAACTTACCCGGAATATGCCGGTTTGGGGCTGATGAAAAAGCTGATGCGGAAAAGTTTGATTGCAATGAGGGAAAGGAAGCAGTCTTTGGCTTTGTTGTACCCTTTTTCCATTCCTTTATACCGGAAAAGAGGTTGGGAGATTATTTCGGATAAAATTTCTTATCGCATTCGGGACACGCAATTACCGAAAGGAATTGAAGCACCGGGTTATGTCCGCCGCGTGTCTTGGGATAATGATGACTTTAAACAGCTGCATACACAATTTGCGCGTCAGACGCATGGCTGTTTGTTTCGCAGTTCTCTGGCTTGGGACGAATACTGGCGCTGGGAAGAAGATGATACGACAGCGGCGGTGTATTATCGGAAAAACGGTGTCCCTTCCGGATATGTCGTTTATCTGATTAAAGATGACATTATGTATATTAAAGAGATGATTTACTTGGATATGGAGGCAAGAAAAGGGCTTTGGAAGTTTATTGCCGCTCATGAGTCCATGGTGAACGAGGTCAAAGGTAACACCTATTTCGGCGAACCGATTGCTTTTACGCTTTATGACAGTGAAATCAAGGAAGCCATTCGTCCGTATATTATGGGGCGGATTGTGGATGTGCGGGATTTTTTAAGTTCTTATCCGTTTCAAAAAGGGGAAGAGGATTGCGAAGTCACTTTTCATGTCCGGGACGATTTTTTGGAATGGAACAACACCTCTTTTACTATTCGGGTACGAGACGGAAAGGGTGAATTTGCTGAAAAAGCGGAGAAGGAAAAAAGTCCTGCTTCCTACGAAATAGGGTTGACTATCGGTACTTTGACAACTCTTTTGCTGGGATACAAGCGGGCGCCGGAATTGTTCAAGTTGGAAAGAATTGATGCTTCTGCTGAAGCTGTTCGCCGGCTTGACGGTCTGATTATCCGAGAAAAACCTTACATTTCGGATTATATTTAATCTAAGCCTTTTAGAAAAAACATGCAAAGATTAGAGCTGACATGGGTGGGCAAAGAAAACCGGATAACGCCGGAGCCGAGGATATTATTGGAAGATAAAGAGAAATCTTATTCCGCCAAAGCACCTCAAAAAACAGGATTGTTTGAAGATGAAACGATTGTAAAGCCTACCTTTGACAATATGCTGATTCACGGAGATAATCTGTTGGTCCGGAGGTGTTGAGGTAGGCTGATTGTAAGGTTTTTTTATGATGAAACCTTGGACCGGAAAACTTTGTCCGTTATGTGGTATGGCAAAAGAAATATTCTCGCGTCAATGATGTGAAATAGATATCCTCTTCCTGTCCGCGAGGATTTTAAGATGACGATTTTGAGTTTGAAGAATAATAAAATTTAGTGATAAAAAAAGAGTTTTCCCCTCATGAGAAAAATGCTTGAAAAGCTGTTCTCTGGAATATCTATAAAAAGTTTCTGGTTGATTTTGGGACTCAGCGTGTATTTCGGGACGGTACTTAACCTTAGTTTCTGGCGCTTTGCTTATTATCATATTGAGGTTACGGATTTTCGTATGGTTGTTTTTGCCGTTTCGCTTTTTTTCTTTATGACTGTCCCTTTCTTTATCTTATTTAATCTGATTATCGTACCGTATGTCGGAAAGTTTTTGACTGTTTTCTTTTTATTGGTTTCCTCGGCGACGAATTATCTGATGGTCAATTTGGGTGTTTATATTGACACGGATATGGTACGCAACGCATTTGAAACGAATGCGAGAGAGGCCTTTGATTTAATAACTTTGCCAGGCATGGTGTGGGTTTTGGTGACGGGTATTTTACCGGCGATTTTTATGATGACGGCAAAAATAAAGTATGATTCGGCCGGTCGTGAAATTTTAAAAAGGATGGCCGGAATTGTGCTGTCTTTGATGATTATCGGCGGGTTTGCTTTGACTTCTTATAAAGAATACGCCGCTTTCGGGCGGAATAACAGAGAGGCTCGTAAGCTTTTGAATACCATTAACTATACTTATTCAACTGTCAGATATTTTCAATTACAGGCGCTGGCCAACCGAGAATTTAAGACTTTGGATGAAAACGCCAGTCTGGTACCCTTTGAAGATCCGGCTGTGACGGTTTTGGTTTTTGTTGTCGGAGAGACGGCGCGAGCGGCGAATTTTTCTCTTCTCGGATATGAAAGAAAGACGAATCCGCTTTTAGAAAAG
>CASFRQ010000217.1 GCA_949296785.1 uncultured Alphaproteobacteria bacterium | reverse complement strand
AGAGACATTACAACTTTCAGAAGCATTTTGCAAGCATAATTCTTCATAAAAAAAGATTTTTCTTTTAAAAAATTTTCAACATATTGAAATTAAAGAATATTTTAATATTCCTTTTTTATGCCTTAAAGGGGGTGTTTTTACATTTTAAAATAAAAAATAAAGCATAGTGAGAATAAAAAAAATTAAGACTCCCTATTATCTTCCTTTATTTTCAAGCATTTCAAAAGAAAAAAAGAGAGTTACGAATCGATTCGTTCTCCGTCCTAAGCATATTTCAAAAATTTCTATCTTATTTCAGAAAAACTTTCATCCGTTCCGTGAAAAAACTTATCCAGACTGTTCTATACCCCGGATAAAAATCTCTCTCGCAATTTCCCGTCCTCTATACCTAAGTTAGCGTTTATGATTAAAAGACGCTTTTTTTCTTTGGAATATTTTATGATATAATTACTAAATTTGAATAACATTCCCAATGATATACAGAATCAGTCTTCCGTCATGCCTGTAAATATAACACCACAGTTACATCGTAAAGCTTAAATATCTTGGGAACGGTACTTACGAAATATTTCTTTTTTTCAAAAAAAGCCGGAAGAAAAGAAATCTTCCGACTCTCTTATTCCTTTTTTAATTATTTTTATCGTAAATATATTTCAACCCCTGTTTTAGATAGTCATATCCGGTAATTAGGGTCAAAACCGCCGCCGTCCATAAAAACACCTCTCCAACAAGGCCGAAATGCCAGGAAGCCGGCGTATCCTTTGACACCATCAGTAACGGTAAAGCCACCAGCTGGACAGCCGTTTTGTACTTAGCCAATCTTGTCACCGGCATGCCAACCTTGATTTCGGCCAGAAATTCCCTCAACCCCGAAACCAAAATTTCCCGACACATGATAATCACGGCCGGAAAAATACCGTACCCGGATACACCCAGTCTTCTTTCGTACGCCAACATTAACAAAACGGCGCTGACCAGCAATTTATCCGCAATCGGATCCAAAACCCGGCCAAAGGTGGAAGTCTGCTTCAAATGCCTTGCCAAAAAACCGTCAAAATAATCCGTCACCGCAGCGGCAATAAACAAAATGCATCCCGTCCAGGCCGCAATTGATTTTTCAAAGTAAAAAGACGCAACAATCACCGGGATAACAACAATCCGGGCGACCGTCAAAATATTCGGAATATTCAGCACGAGGAAACCTTTCTAAAAATTAAAATAAAACCTTGTTCTGTTTTTTGTTTTACATTTTTTTTCTTCACTTGTCCACGCCCTTTTATGTAAAAGACATAAATATTTCATAATTCATGAATGAAAAAAATCATAAATCGCCTGGGCCAGCTTCTTATCAATTCCCGGTACTCTGATAAGTTCTATTACTTGAGCCTGCGCGACTTTGGAGGCGGAACCAAAATACTCCACTAACGCTTTCTTCTTCTTCGGCCCAATCCCCTCAATTTCATCCAGAGGATTACGGAAAAAATTATTCTTCCTTTTTATCCGGTGAGAGCCTATGGCAAACCGATGGGCTTCATCTCTTAACCGTTGGATAAAATGTAAAACATGATTGTTTTTCGGCAAACAAACAGGCTCCTCCCTGTCCGAAAAATACAATTTTTCCTCTCCGGCGTCCCGGTTCGGCCCTTTTGCCACACCGATTAAGGCAATCTTTGAAGCTCCCGGATATTTTTGAAAGATTTCCTCCACCGCACTTAGTTGCCCCTTGCCTCCGTCAATCAACATGACATCCGGCAAATCCCCTTCTTTCAGACCACGGGATAATCTCCTGGACAACACATGCCGCATCATATCAAAGTCATCCTGCGGATTCACCGTCTGAATATCTATGTTAAACCGACGGTAACGATTTTTCAAAAAACCCTCCGGACCGGCGGCAATCATTGCACCGACACTGGATGTCCCTTGTAAATGGCTGTTATCATACACCTCTATTTTTTCAATTCCTTTTAAGCCGGCCAGTTCCTCAAAACCTTTCCAATCCCTCTCACTGACTTCTTTTTCCAAGAAGTGCCGGCGCAAAGCCTCCTGCGCATTTAACAATGCTTTCTGAAGGATTTTCCTCCGCCCGCTACGCACATTTGTTTCAATTTTAATCTTAAAGCCCGCCTTTTGAGAAAAACTTTCCCGAAGAAGTTCCTTTTCCTCAACCTCATGGGAAAGGATAATTTCCTTCGGCAGCTGGACAGACTCGTAAAACTGTCCTAAAACGGATTGCAGCAAATCGCCGTCCGTCTGTTCCCCCTCCAACTGGTCAAAAAAGAACGCCTTTGAACCTTTATTTGCACCGTTTCTGAAAAAAAGAACCTGAACACAGGCACTGCCTCCCTCTCTGCAAAGAGCGAAAACATCACCGTTGATTTCATATCCTTCGTGTTCCGTGGATTGAGCCTGAACCAAATTCAAAGCCTTAATTTTCTCCCGATAAAACAAAGCGGTTTCATAATCCTCTTTTTGGCTCGCCTCATACATTTTTTCTGAAAACTCTTTTTGAAGTCTTTGAGATTTTCCCTCCATAAAGTCCAAAGCCTGACGGACATTTTTCCGATACTCTTCCCCGGATATCATACCGCAACAAGGGCCGCTGCACTTTTTTATCTGATATAAAAGGCAGGGGCGGCTCCTTGTTTCAAAATCATGGTCGGTGCATACGCGTAGTTGAAACACTTTCTGAATGGTGGATAAAGCTTCCTGAACGGCGCCGATGGAAGCGTAAGGACCGAAATATTTTCCCTTCGCCGACTGCTTCCCCCGATATTTCAATACTTGAGGAAAAGGGTGATTCTGACGAATAAGTATATACGGAAAACTTTTATCATCTTTTAAAAGAATGTTATAATACGGCTGATACCTTTTTATCAGGTCGTTTTCCAGCAGGAACGCTTCCGCCTCGCTTTGGCATTCCACCACAATCAAATCATGCGTTAAAGAAACCATCTGTTTGATGCGCAAAGTCAGACGTTCCGGCTGAGTATAGTTCAACACTCTTTTTTTCAGGCTTTTTGCTTTTCCGACATACAGTACTTTTCCGGAAGCGGAAATCATCCGATAAACCCCCGGTCTGTCCGGGAGATTCTTTTGTTTTAGCTTAATCAGTAACCGCCCTGAAAGAGGCTCTTCGTTTTTATTTTCTTCCTTTATTTCTTCTTCCTTTTCCGCCACCTTTTCTTTTTCAAAAGCATTGATGTTTGTGTTGGTCATTTTTTCCTCTTGAGCCGTAAAATTGAAAGAAGAGGGACGGCGGTCCTCCGCCTCCGGAACACCGCCTTTTAATCTTTGCTTAAAAATTTTCTCGTCTTTATCAGCCACCAAAAGAGAACTTTCTTTTTCGGCGACGGCATTTGACTTCATTTTCATCCGTCGCCTCACCATTTTTTTTAGCACCCTATCCGGTATAACCGGCATATCTGGTTTTGGTATACACTTGAATCTGCGTTATTTTGGAAAAGGAAAATTCTTTATCGCCGAAATATATCATGCCGGCAGCGTCCGGAAGATAATGGTTCCGCCGCTGATACTCGCAAACATCCAACAGATTCATGTCTATCCCGTTTTCAAAAGCCACATGCCAGCCGTAAGCTTTCGCATCCGTCTGCACAACAATGACGGAACGCTCCATCGTTCCTTCCAAAGCCTGACTCTCCTGCGTTTCATCAAGATAAAAAGCACTGTCCTTCACCGGTGAGATAATCATGTTTTCTGGATAAAAATGTTCCTCCCCCGGTTGTTCGTCCTTCGGCAAAACAAGCTGACCCAGATTAAAGAAATACAGAACACTGTTTTCCGGCCCTATCAGCATACCGCTTTCCCCGTTAAAAGAAAGCGTCTCTCCCCATTTATTATCCAAATTGATAACCTTCATGGTATTTAAAGCCAGCCCCCAATCCTTTGAGGATTGAAATCCCAACGCACCCAACAGAAAATGGTTTTCTTTTGTTTTGGACAAAGGAAAATCAAAAGAATTCGGCACATCTATTTCAGAAGGATTCGTAATAGGCATTATTACTTCATTCGGCCCTATCAGCAAACCGCCGTGTACCCCGTCTTTCGGCAGGTCGTACATCTGCCCGGCATATTGAAGCAAAGGTATCAACTGCAACTGAACAATCACAAGATTCCAGTCTTTTAAAGAATATCCGTGCGCCTGCCCCGCATCGTCCAAACGAATGGTTTTGCGTTCGGAAGCCTCCGCAAACACTTCCTGTCCTCTTCCGAACGAAAAAGCATAGGTGTTTTCTTTTTCATACATAATGGCCTTGGGAAGTTCAAAACGGACGGATGGCCTGTCGTCAATCAACTCCGGCCGACCGGCTTCATCCTCTTCATCCGCTTCAAAGGAAGAAACAACCCGGCTGGACGGAACAAAAGTATCCTCCTCTCCACCCACATCAGAAAACCCTTTATCTTGTAAAAATTCAGGCAAATGAGGAACATTCACCTCTTCTTCCTCCAGTTCCTCCCGTCCGATATCGTTCTTTATTTTCCTGTCGGCGGCAGTCGGCCTTTGATGAGGGCGTTCCTGTTTTTCGGTAAAAACGGGCATATCTTCCACAAAAGAGTCTTCTTCAGAATTTAAATTATCCGGTTCCGTCTTTTCAACGGCAAAAACCATCCCGTTTTCACCGGCTTTTTCCGACGGTAAATCCTCATTCATTTCTTCGGAATAGGCTTCTTGATAAACCTGAGTCTCTTCATTGATAAGGTTCTCGGCCTTCTCCACATCGTTATCCGTCCCCTCTCCGTTCAGAGCCTCTTCTTCTGAACCATTATTTTCTTCAGGTTTCTTCTGTGTCTCGTCCTTTTCTTCTGCTCGGTCCTCTAAAGGATTTTCTGCCTCTGCCGGTGGCAAACTTTCCTCCTGCGCCGAAAGCATCTTCTCGGCGTTTTCTGCCTGTTCATCCAAAGTGTTTCCCATTAAAGAAGGAGGTTCAACCGCTCTATCCAGAAGTTCTTGCCGAACCTTTTCCCCCACTTCCGTTTCACGAATGGTTTCGTCAACATCTTCCTTGTCCAACCACCCGCCAGGCTGCCCGGAAACAGAATTATCCTCCGCCTTCCCGCCGAAATCGGAAGACTCCGAAAATGTCCCGGAATCGTTGTTTTTCACTGAAAACTCTTCAAAAGAAGAACTTTCCGCAACGCTTTTTTCACCAAAAGTTTCTTTACCTGTTTCTTTTTTTTCCATACTTTCTTTTAAAGCGGCATCCTGCGCCAAAATGGACTTTAAAAGTTCATCCGGATTTTTTCTTGTTCTGAAAGGCATTTAAACAGTTCTCCTTTTAATCATCAGACTTTTCTCGGCGGTAGCCCTTCCCCGGCCCTTCCGGAACGGGGAAGTCCTCTTCGCAAACTATTTTTTCCGCGGTTTCCACACTTCGTCCGAACGCTCCAGCCGTAATTCCAACAAAGCCAGTTCATGGACAAATTCTTTTGGAAGGCGTTGTTCTTCCGCAAACGGTCTGTAGAAAAGGCGTTGAGATTCAAATTCCCGCAACCCTTCCGCTTTGTCCACGGTCATCAGCTCCACAAACTTTTCCTGCGGATAATCAAGACCGCGCCAATCCAAATCCTCATATTCCGGCATTAAGCCGAGAGGGCATTCAACGGCGTTCGCCGTGTGGCGTACCCTTTCCACAATCCATTTTAGAACGCGCATATTGTCGCCGAAACCGGGCCACATGAAGTGCCCTTCTTCATCCTTTTGAAACCAGTTTACGCGGAAAATCAAAGGCATCTGGGACAATTCCCGCCCGATATTCAGCCAGTGGGAAAAATAATCACCCATATTGTAACCGCAGAACGGCAACATCGCAAAAGGATCACGTCTAATCTCTCCGGCCGTTCCTTCCGCCGCGGCGGTTTTTTCCGACCCCATGACCGAAGCCAAATACACCCCGTGCGCCCAGTTAAACGACTGAATGACCAATGGGACATTATGGCTCATCCGGCCGCCGAAAAGAAAAGCTTCAATCTTAACGCCGTTCGGATCCTCCCATCTGTCGTCAATAGTCGGACATTGAGAAGCGGGCGCCGTAAACCTGGCATTCGGATGCGCCGCCGGCGTCGGACTTTCCGGCGTCCAATCGTTGCCCCGCCAGTCAATCAGATGCGCCGGTTTTTCGTCCGTCATCCCTTCCCACCAGACATCGCCGTCATCGGTCAAAGCGACATTTGTGAAAATCGTGTTCGCACGGCAGGATTCCATCGCGTTTTTATTTGTCTTGGCGGAAGTACCGGGCGCCACGCCGAAAAAGCCGCTTTCCGGGTTAATCGCGTATAAAGCGCCGTCTTCCCCTTTGTGAATCCAGGCGATATCGTCCCCAACGGTGGACACTTTCCATCCCGTCATTTCCTTCGGCGGGATCAACATCGCCAGATTCGTTTTACCGCACGCGCTCGGGAAAGCGCCGGCGATATAAGTCTTTTTACCGTCCGGAGACTCAATACCGGAAATCATCATGTGTTCGGCCAGCCAGTCTTCGTCGCATGCCATTTTGGACGCAATCCTCAACGCCAGGCATTTTTTGCCCAACAAAGCGTTGCCGCCGTATCCGCTGCCGAAAGAATAAATTTCCCTCGTTTCCGGGAAATGAACAATATAAGTATTTTCCGGATTGCATGGCCAGGAAGAGTCGGGCGCTCCCTCTTCCAAAGGAGAACCGACCGAATGACAGCAAGGGATAAAAAAACCGTCTTCGCCCAAAACATCCCAAACCTTCTGTCCCATCCGCGTCATAATCCGCATATTGGCGACCACATAGGGCGAGTCCGTCAGCTCAATACCTATCTGAGAAAGTTTTGATCCCAAAGGCCCCATGGAAAAAGGAATCACATATAAAGTCCGCCCGTGCATGCAGCCTTTAAACAACCCCATCAGCTTTTCGCGCATCTCCTCCGGGTCAATCCAGTTATTAGTAGGCCCCGCGTCCACTTCCCTTTTGGAACAAATAAAAGTCCTCGCCTCTACACGCGCAACATCTTTCGGATTGGAGCGCGCCAGATAGCTGTTCGGCCTTTTATTCGGATTAAGCTTTGTGAAAGTCCCCTTTTCCACCAACAAATCGCAAATTCTTTTGTATTCCTCATCCGATCCGTCGCACCAGTAAACGGCCTTCGGTTCACACAAAGAGGTAAATTTTTCCACAAACTCCAACACTTTTTTATGAGAAGTCGGTGCCTGTTGTGTGATTTGAGCGGTCGGATTATTTGTAATTTGCTGTTCTATCATTGTCTTCCCCTTTCTTTTTTATTTTAACAACCGTTTTATTACGGTTTTCTTTACTAAAGCTTAGGTAACCACACTCCGGAATATTTCGCAACATTTTTCTTTTAGTTTTTGATAAAAAAACATTCTTTTTTTCTAATCTTCCCTTTAAGGAACGAGACTTTCTCAGCATCGGCAAAAAACACCGAAACAACCCGGACACCGAAAAATATTTTTTCCTGGGTATCTCTGCGATATTTCTATAAAAAGCTTTCTGAAAAACATTTTTTTACAGGACGGGAGATTTTCAATCCTTGCCTTTCCCCTCTTCCTTTCGCTTTTTCCATAGTATCTGTTTTTCGCTTTTTACTCCTTGTCTTTTCTTATCTTCCGATTTTCAGTTTAGAACGGAATCCTTATCCGCACGCGTAAACCTCCTAAAGGACTGTCCTCTAGCAGGATATCCCCTCCATGAGAAAAAATCGTATCTCTGGCAATAGTTAATCCCAGCCCCACGCCGCCGGTTTTTGTGTTTCTGGAATCATCAAGACGGTAAAAGGCGCGAAATACCGCTTCCCTGTCATCTTTGGATATGCCTGGACCGTCGTCGTCAACAATAATCTCATAATAACCGATACGGGCACCGGCACGGACGGAAGCCGTCTTCGCATACCGTCCCGCATTGGTCAGAATATTCATAATCGCGCGCGTTATTTCCCGCGGGCGAACGCACAGAAACTGTTTTCCCTCTATGTGCAGGTCTATCACCTGCCCGTTGCGACGCAGTTTTTGGACAAGATCTTTCAAAAGTTCTCCCGCTTCAATAGATACGGTGCTTTCTCGTCCTTCGCCTTTCGTGAAACTGAGATAGCCTTCAATCATGTGCTCCATTTCGTCAATGTCGGACAAAAGCTCGTCAATTCCCTGAATACCGTCATATTCCATCATGGACAGCTGCAGCTTCATTCTGGTCAAAGGGGTGCGCAAATCGTGCGAAATGCCGGCCAGCATACGCGTTCTTTCGTTCAAATAGCGTTGAATCCTGTTTCTCATATCTAAGAAGGCTTCGCCCGCCTGACGAACTTCCAAAGCCCCCTCCGGTTTGAAATCTTTTGCCTCCCGTCCCATCCCGAATTCGCTGGCCGCTTTGGACAGGCGGCTCATCGGCCGAATTTGGTTTTTCATAAAGACAAACGCAATGATAAATAAAAGGAGCGAAGAACCAATCATCCACAAAAGAAAAACATAAATCGTGGAGGAAAAAAACCTTTTGGAAGGAACACGAACGGTAAAAACACCTTTTTTAGCCTCTATGGATATTTGGACATACTTGCCATCCTCAAACTCGTCAATCCAATACGGCATTCTCGTATTGTTCAAAGAACGGCGCAAAGCCGAAACCATCATGGAATTTTTGCTTTTCGGAAGAGGATACTGCAACTTTTCTCCGGGTTCAAACGAAATTTCCATCTGAAGATGAAGAGAAAGCTGTTTTAAAAGAAACCCCGTCTCCGCGTTATTCGGATACCTTTCGTAAACCTGAACGGCGGTCTCTATTTCCCCGACGATACTGGAAGCCAGGCGGCGGCTGATGGTGTCCCAATGGTTGTCAAAGAAAAAAGCACTCATCACCACTTGTAACAACATCAAAGGAAAAAATAAAATCAAGAAAAAACGCAGCAGGAGGCTTTTGGGAAAAATACGAAACTTTATTCCTTTCAGAAAACGCTTTATTTTTTTTCCGAAAAACTCTTCCTCCGTCGTTTTCCCCGTTTCAGAAGGCTGCGCCTTT
>CASFRQ010000216.1 GCA_949296785.1 uncultured Alphaproteobacteria bacterium | reverse complement strand
GGGTATTTTATCCGATTATATCTTGTCTCCTCTGATTGGGGCAGCTACCGGGTACAGTGAAGAGGTTCTCAGTGTAACGGATAATCGCTATTCTTCCCTCTCTGAATCCGATGATAAAATTTTGATAATTGATGAAACCTTATGTGAAAATAACAAAAGGATGCCTCCCGCCAATGCGGATAAAATGGTGTTTGGTGAGGAAATCCATAATAATTTGTCTTGTTTAATCAGGACAATCAGCGCAAAACTCCTGAGAGGAATGAGTGTGGGGACAACCATGTTGGTAGTTCTTTTCTCTACGGAACATTTTTGGGAAGCTCTCTATGTTTTCCAATATCCGGATGTTTTGTTTGTTTCTGTGGTTATTATTTTGGCTCATGTCCTTTTATTGATTGTTTTTCCGTTCAGATTGATAGAGGTTTTTATCCGTTTTGCCGTTGTCGGTGCCTTGTTGCCGATTTTTATTCTTACCTGGCCTTTTCCAAGTACAAGAGGAATTGCCGAAAGCGGCAAGAATATTTTTATTACTTCTTTGTTTTCATTAATCGGTTTGGTTATTTTTATTACCATTGGGATGGAAATGATTATGTATTCCATGCCTGATGAGATGTTTAATATTTTAACTACCGGAGAAGATGTATCAAATGTAGATATCTTAAAAAATTACAGAAATATTTTTGATCTTGGTAAATTGTTGATGATTCCTCTGGGTGTTTTTGCCAGCGCTTATATGGCTGCCAAAATGTTAAATATGGTGCCGGAGATGTCAAAGAAAATTTTTGGCTCCAAATTGGCCAAGACAGCGGGCAGCGGTGTGGAAGGGGCTGCGTTCGGGGCTGTTACTTATGCGCCGAAGAAGGCGGTGGAAACCTATAAACAAAGAAAACAGGCCGGAGGTAAGGAATAGTTTGAAATGAAATAGACAAGGCGCGTGAAGAGGAAATTCCTCTGACCGCGCTTTCTTCTTGGGAAATTTTTGAACGAGTGAAAGAAAATGGGAACCGTGTGTTTTGAAATTGAGCGTAAGTGGGTTGGCGGGATGGATGAATCTCTGATTACTCTTCTGGAAAAAGAAGCGAAGGAAGCTTTCTTTTTAGAACAGGGATATTTCCCTTCCTTTTTTTCTGTCCAAGACGGGTATTTTGAAATACAAGGCGTTCGTTTGTCCCTGTCCAAAGAAGGTCGGGAGAAAGCGGAACGTTTTTTTTCTCTTTGTCCTTTCGGAAAAAAAGAAGGGAGGTACAGGCTTTCCCGTTCCATAAGAGGCGAGGAAGCGGTTTTAACTTTTAAAAGTGCTGAGGCCGGCCTGTATCGGTTGGAAGAGGAGTTTCCCGTTCCTTGTTCTTTTATTGAGTCTCTGCGTCCTTATGTAGAGGCGGTTTTGAAGAAGAGGCGTTGGCGGGTTTTTGTTGCCGATCGTTGGTTTGATGTGGATACCTATCCCGAACGACCGGATCTCCCCTTTATTGTCGTAGAGGCGGAGTTTTTATCGGAACAGGAGGCGAGGGCGTTCTCTTTGCCGTCTTTTTTTCTTCCTTTTAATCTTAGGGAAGAAACGGGGAACCCGGCTTTTTCCAGTCGCCGTCTCGCCCTTGCACGATAAATTTCCAAAAAGGGGTTAAAGGAGAAGGACAGATAAAAAGGCGGACGAGATTCGCCCGCCTGTCACGGCCAAATTGAGATGAAGCCGATTTTTGTCAGCCTGTGCTGTCTTTTTTATTCTTCAACATTTCTCTGTAAAGACGGATACCTCCACTCAGGCTGGAAATATCCTTAATGCCATTTTGAATTAAAATCCTGAAAGCCAGGTAACTGGTAAACCCGCTGTCACAGAAAAGGATGATTTTTTTGTTTTTAGGCAAAAGGTCAAGGCTTTCTTCCAGGCGGGATAAAGGAATATGTCCGGATGGAGCGTCCGCGGCGATGGGGTCTCCCTCGTAGGAACGAACATCCAGAAGAAAGGTGTCGGGCCCGATATCATTAAAAAAGCTGAGTTTTGTCAGTTGGTTTAAGACGTTTCCCGCTACCATGCCGAGGATGTTGACCGGATCTTTCGCCGTCGCGTATGGCGGGGCGTAACAAAGTTCCGCATCAGCCAGGTCTTGGACGGTTCCTTGTTTAAGCATGAAAGAGGCAATGACATCCAGTCTTTTGTCAACGCCGTCGCCGCCGGCTCCCTGCGCTCCCAGGATTTTACCGTCCGGCGCGAAAAGAAGCTTGAGCAGCATCGGTTGGGCGCCGGGATAATAACCGGTATGCGAAACGCCCCAGACATGAATTTTTTGGTAAGGGATTTTATTTATTTGAAGCTGGCTTTCCGTCGCTCCCGTTCTGGCAAGAGTCCGGTCAAAGACCTTGATAATTCCGCTACCGAGATTTTTCTGTTGCCGGCTTTTTATTCCCTTAAGATTGTCGGCGATAATGCGACCCTGGCGGTTGGCCGGACCGGCCAGGCCAATCCAACGTTCCTGTTCCGAAACCATGTCTTTAAAAGCGATACAGTCGCCGCCGGCATAAATATTTTCATCATTTGTCTGCAGGTGCTCGTTAACAAGTATCGCTCCGTTCGGTCCGGTTTGAAGGCCGGCTTCCTTGGCTATTTGCGTGTCCGCCCTTGTTCCTCCGGCCAGAATAATTAAGTTGTAAGGGATTTCTTCCCCGTTTTTTAAAAGGGCCGTGTTTTCTCTGACTTCTTTGATTTCCGCGTTAAGGCGCAGATTGATACCTTTTTCTCTGAGTTCATTTTGTGCAAAAGCGGCAATGTCTTCGTCAAAAGAGGAGAGAATATGAGGAGCCGCTTCCGCCAAAGTTGTCTGAATTCCGATATGGGAAAGATTTTCAGCGACTTCAACACCGACAAAGCCTCCGCCGATAACCAAGGCTTGTTTGACAGATTCGGACTTTATGAATTCTTTGATTTTTTCATAATCAGACAATGTACGCGCTGTAAAAACACGAGGGTTTCCTTTCAATCCCGGAATGTCCGGAACCAGTGATTCGGCACCAAGAGCCAATACCAGCTTATCGTAAAGGAGTTTTTTCCCGTTTTCAAGGGTGACGGTTTTTTCTCTGCGGTTAATTGATTCGACTCGTGTTTGGGTGCGTATGTCAATTTGGAATAGTTGTCTGAATCTTTCTTCGGACGAAGCGAGAAGATTATCCTTGGCTTCCACGATTCCGGAAAGGAAATAAGGCAGGCCGCAGGTGGCGACGGAAATCTCTTTCCTTTTTGATAAGAGCGTGATTTGTGCTGTTTCGTCCAGCCTTCTGAGCCTTGTCGCGCAGCTGCCGCCGCAGGCCCCGGCCCCGATGATGACGACTTTCATTTTTTTCTCCTTGTATTTTTATTATAAACTCTTATATTTTTACTATACCAGAGGTAAAAAGAAAAGCCATTGAAAAGTTGTTAACTTAATTGCCAACATTGACAGCTGACACCAACGGCGAGGAGTGCTAAAAGATGACAGTTTACAAACGTTCAGAGATAACCGCCGACACCCTTAAACAATGGGAATACGATTCGCAGTTTGACCTTGTTTATACGTCCGCGCCAACCGTTTTCGACTTGTCCATGACCATTAGCGAGGAAAACGAGGGCGGCAAGGTTGAACTGCGGGAAGATGGTCGAGTGCTTATAGATGGATACGCCGCCGGCAGATGGCGAAAAGTCGGGAACGAATACCAATTTTATACACCTGGCCGCGGTGCATTATCTGGGCGAGTTATTCGCGGGCCATGGAAATAATAAGGAGTGCTAACAATGTTAAAATTCGCAACAGCCGGAAACGCTGAAAACTTGAAAAAAAGTCTATAAAAAATTGATAAAATAAGTTATACTAAACGCACTGGTCAAAAAATTGAGAGTGAAGATTAAAAAATGAGTACATATACCCTGATTTTTGTTATTGTGTCGGCCCTGATAGGGTTGTTTGTCTTTTATTATTTTCTGGGGCTTTTAATGAAGCTTTTATGGATGTTGTTCCCTTCTTTGGCTTGTTTCGGAGTCGGAAATCTGATTTTCTTTACGATAAAAGGAGGAACGGGTATTTTCTTTTATGTCATTAGTATTCTGGTTAGTTTTGCTTTGTACTTTTCCTGGAAAGAAAGTGCTTTGTATTCAAAAGGTGAAGATTTTATTTGCGATATTTTCGGATGAGTTTTCTCTTTCGGGTAAAAAAGGGTGTTTTTCAGACGCCCTTTTTTTATTTCTTTTTTATTTGGGCTTGTTTTTGCAAAAAAAATGAGTTATTCTGAAAAAAAAGATTATATCTTTGATGGGGATTTACAATGAAACACGCTTCCGTCGCTCTTTCTGCTTCACTTGTTTTGGCGGCAAATATGTCGCAGGCTTCTCTTGTTACGGAAAACAAGAGTGTTGAAGATACGGCCTTGGATAGATTAGCCAAGCTTCAAGGGGCGGGGGATTCTTTCCGTTTGGCTCAGTCCACTTCAGATTTGAAGGAGAGTTTTCTAAAACGGAAGGGAACTCTTTTCTACGGGCGCGGAAAAACGGATATTGTTCAGGATGGCTCCATTGCTGATCGCGGAACTTTATGTTACGCCAATACCGTTTATGACGACATGAACTGGCAGAATGATTTTAACTACCTTGAAAACAGAAAAATGTGTACTGCCGGGAAAACAATGTCTATCTATTCTGAAAAAGTTCTTGATTGTCCGGCGGGAACATATTCTCCCGCTGACGACTGTAACTGCTATCCTTGTAAAAATGGCGAGTATGCGGAGTCTCCTGGTTCGGCTACCTGTGAACCTTGTGATATAAATCAGTACAGTACAGGTACTTCGTGTGAGTTCTGTCCGGAGGTAGAGATGGGGTTGGAAACGGGCGTCAATAGTTCCAGGACCGGATGTATCACTTGTCCTAGAAATTATTTCTTAAGCCAGGGCAGGGAGACGGATCGCTATTTGCATCTTGTAACGGATTCCAATGGTCATCAGAAGCTTGAAACGGGTGATTTGGTTCCAAGAGGGGTTTGTTATCCTTGTCCGAACGGGGAAATCAATGCGTTGGGCGAGTGCGAGTTGTGTGGTTACAGAGAACAAAAGGATGAAGATGGAAAATGGTATGAAATACCTATTAAATATGATCCTGTCCTCGGAAAATGTAATGATTATGATTGTGACCTTGGTGAAATAAAGACGATGGGCGGTGGGTGTGAGGCTTGCCCTTCGGATGAAGTTCCTAACAGCTTAAAAACCGAATGCGTTCCCTGTAACGGATCAAATGAGGTTATCGTAACGGTTAATTCAAACAGTTTATGGTCCATGGAATGCAGGACATGTGCCGCGAATGAAGTAAAGTCTTTTGTTGATGGCCAATGGGTATGTAAAGAAAAAACGATATCCGGCCCTACGGAATGTGGGGAAGGGATTAATTTTATTATGTTGACAAATAAAATTGAAAACATAACAAAAGATCCGGCTTGCTTGGAGGTTGTTGACGGACAGCGGGTTCAGGCGCCGCTTTACAGAATTCAAAAATGCGATGCTGAAAGAACAATGGGCGGCTTTATTCAAACCGGTCCGACTTGGAACAAAGATAAGGCTAAGTGGGATAATAGCAAAGCCAATGTTCATATGAGCGGCTGGATTGGAGAAAATGTCATTGTCTGCGGCGATGCCAGAGTAGGCGCGGACGGGGTGGTTTACTATGGAAGGACGGAAAAAGTTCCTTATCTGCAAAAAGGTGAAGGTGGTAAGGAGGATCAGGATTTAGAGGTGACAGTAGACACTCTTATTTTGACCAAAGCTCAGATCGGCGTCCAATCAAAAGAAGGTGTTTCTGAAGGAACAGTTTCCATCGGTTCTTCCAATGCGAACGAATCTCATGTTTTGTTTGGGGAAATTGAGTCTAGGGTTTCTTCTAACACAGCCGCTTTGCCGACTTATGTTGCTGTTGAAACGGCCGGTCCGGAAATCAAAGGGGTGGTATCTATTAAAACAGCGAGCGCTTCTTCCGGTCAAGACAGGCCTGATCGTGTTTGGATTCATGGTTCTCCGCGGATAGAAAGTACAACACAAGAAGTTAAAATTACCGGTAATACTCAAATCTATGAATCTCCTTCTATTACCGGCGGCATCCTCCAAGGTTCTACGATTGTTTGTCCTCAAGCCTCTGGTTTAGGCCTTGGCC
>CASFRQ010000215.1 GCA_949296785.1 uncultured Alphaproteobacteria bacterium | reverse complement strand
GGCCAAGGCCTAAACCAGAGGCTTGAGGACAAACAATCGTAGAACCTTGGAGGATGCCGCCGGTAATAGAAGGAGATTCATAGATTTGAGTATTACCGGTAATTTTAACTTCTTGTGTTGTACTTTCTATCCGCGGAGAACTTATAGACTCTTATGCCGCTTGCCTTGTTTATTTTTTGTTTGCGGGAGAGTATTCGTCGTTTTTTAAAGAGTTTTTGTTTTTTTGGTAAGGCAAGCGGCTAAAAATCTGTCGGCAGATAAACAGTGAAAGATGTTCCGTCTTCTTTAGAACTTTTGATATCCAGGAGACCGCCGTGCTGCATAACTATTTGTTTAACTATTCCCAACCCCAGTCCTGTTCCGACAGCCGTTCCACGAGTTGTTTCTAAACGATAAAAACGTTCAGTCAATCTGGATATTTGAGAAGCAGGAATCGGATTCCCCGTATTATGCACGCAGACAGCAGCCACCTGCAAAGTTGAAGCCGTCTGAGGAATATCCCATTCCTGAGGGAAACCATTGGTAAGATAGGCTTCTATTGTGATTTCGCTCCCCTTTTCTCCGTATTTGACGGCATTGTCAACCAGATTTTGAAAAACGCGGTATAAATCATTCAGGTTTCCTTTCAGGCGAGGAATGTCATGAATAAATTTAACATTGATTTTCATATTGTTTTTTTCCGCGATATGTCGGAAACTCTGTTGAATGGAAAGAAGCAAGTCCTGGATTAAAATCACATCATTCTGGGGTTGAGGAGAGGGGGAGTGCAGTTTTGTCAAAGAAAGCAGGTCTTGAACAAGTTGTGTCATCCTCTGAGTTTGCTCGGACATCATGTTTAGAAATTTTTCCTGAGTCTGACGGTCGTCTTTAGCCGGTCCCTGTAAGGTTTCAATCAAACCGGATAAGACGGAAAGAGGCGTTTTTAATTCATGGCTGGCATTGGCAAAGAAATCTGTCTGGCTTTGTTCTATTTGCCGATACAATGTGATGTCGTGCAAGGCCACAACAAGACAAGCGTTGAATTTCGTAACGGCCGGCAGGCGCTCAATCCTGGCCCGGAAAAAATAAACGGTTTCTTTCTCCGTCGGAAGAGAGAATTCAATCAATTCTTTAGACTGTTCCCCTTCAAGGACTTTTGATAAGGCAATCAGAAAGTTTTTATCTTTAATGAAAGAGGAAATTTCTTCGTTTATTAAAGAAGAATGAAAAAGGGAACGGGCTGCTTTGTTTTCTCCGACAACTCTTTTATTGACATCAATCATCAGCAAGGGGTCGGGCAGATTTTCTATAATGGCCGCGTCGGAAAGGGTCTGCGCTTCCAAAAGCCCCATACGCGTTCGCCAGTTTTCTTTTAATTGAGATAAGGCGTCGGAAATTTTGCTGACTTCCGCGTGAGTACGGCGGGAAAGAATGATTTTTTGTTTTTTCTCAGGCGCAGATGGGAAAAAAACGTCACCGGACTGTTCTTCTTCCTCAAGATTCTTTCCGGATGTGAAACGGCGCAGATGGGAAACGAACTTTTCCAATTCATACAAAAACGGCAGAATCAAAACAACGGTCAATGCGCTTGCCGCCAAAAAAGAAAACAGGGCGATATAAGGATTTAACTCCTTTGTTAAAACAAGCAGGAGCAGGATTACCGCCAGAGGGATATTTAAAACGAAAAGCCTTTCCGTTGAATGGAGAGAGGCCTCTTTTGGCTTTCCGGCTTTATTTTTTGTTTTCAATTTTCTTCTCAATTTGCTACATATTAGTGTATAAAAGAATTATTTAAAAGGCTGTACAGCGAGAAGTATATCAAAATGGGAAAGACAAATCAAATAAACGAGAAAGAAAAAAAGACTGGACAAAAGCCCTCTATGCTGGATAAATATTTTGAAACCAAAGAGAAATATCCGGATTATCTGGTTTTTTACAGATTAGGGGATTTTTACGAGCTTTTCTTTGACGATGCAAAGCTTGTATCCAAGGTTTTGAATCTTGTTTTAACAAATAAATCCAATAAAAAAGATGCAAAGGCCAGGGAAGAATCTTCCATTCCTATGTGCGGCGTTCCTTTCCATGCTTATGAAAGTTATTTGGAAAAACTGGTCAAACTGGGATATAAGGTCGCCATTTGCGATCAGATGGAAACTCCGGAACAGGCAAAGGAAAGGGGTGGTTCCGGTGCGATTATAGAGAGAGAAGTGACACGTTTGGTAACAGCGGGAACTTTAACGGAAGACACTCTTTTGGACGGAAAAAAGAACAACTATCTGGCGTGTATGATGGTGGATAAGGTTCAGGCTTCCGTTTCTTATGTGGATATTTCTACGGGGGATTTTAAAACGCAGACGGTGCCTTTGTCAAAATTACATTCCGCTCTGGTCAAACTGGATCCGGCAGAGTTGCTGATGGAGGATAAAGCAAAAAAAATACCTGATTTGTACGAAGTTTTATACGAGTTTGAAAAGAAAATAACTTTTCTGCCGTCCAGCAGGTTTTCTTACATCAATGCAAAAAAGAGGTTGGAGGAGTTTTGGAAGGTCGCTTCTTTGGAGGCATTCGGCTCTTTTAACGAAGAAGAGCTGACAACGGCCGGCGTTTTAATGGATTATATCAATTTGACACAGAAGGGGAGTTATCCGTATTTAAAACACCTTCAAAAGGTTATTGCTACTTTTTATATGGAAATTGACGCGGCGACAAGAAGAAATTTGGAACTTTTCGCCTCTTTGTCCGGCGGGCGGCGCGGTAAAAGTCTTTTGAATGTTATTGACAGAACAGTGACAAATGCCGGAGGAAGGCTTTTGTCTTCCTATCTTTCCTCCCCTTTGACAGATGCGAAGAGAATAAAGGACAGATTGGACGCCGTGGATTTTTTTGTGTCGGAGAGGGATGTTCTTTCTAAAACAAGAGAGGTACTGGGTTCTTTCCCGGATATGGAAAGGGCAATTTCCAGGTTATCCGTCGGCAGAGGTGGTCCGCGGGATTTGGCAGCGTTGAGGGATGCATTGGGATTGGTGCCGAAGTTGCGCAATATATTAGATCATGAGTTGCTTCCGGTACGTTTAAAAAATCAGAGAGAACAGTTGTATACATTGGATGAAGTTTCTTTAAGGCTTCAAAGGACTTTGAAAGCATCGGCGGCGGATATGCCTGTTTTGGCGCGTGACGGCGGTTTTGTCGCGGAAGGGTATTCTGCCGAGCTGGATATGTTGCAAAATAAAAAGGGTGAACATGAGGCTTTTATTAATGAGCTTCAGGCAAAATATGCGGAAATGACGCGAATAAGCGCCCTTAAAATTGCCTCTAACAGCCAGTTGGGGTATTTTGTGGAAGTCCCTTCCCGTTTTTACGAGGCTTTAAAAAACTTTCCGGGAATTGAATTCAGACATCTGCGTTCCATGATAAACAGTACGCGTTTTACAACGGAAGATTTGGATGAATTTAATTCTCAGCTGCAAGATACGGAACAAAAAGCGCTTGATTTGGAATTGGCTATTTATGACGAACTTGTCATTTTAGTCATGAAACATGTGGAGGAATTGCTTCAAATTTCGCAGGCGGTCGCTGGTATAGATGTGGCGGCGGCGCTGGCGGTGACGGCTTTGGAAAACAATTATTGCCGGCCCGTGATTGATGATAGCTTGTTTTTTGATATTCAAGGCGGCCGTCATCCCGTGGTGGAAGCATCGTTGAAGGAAATGAAAGAAGGGCCGTTTGTGGAAAATGATTGCTGCATGGATGAGGAAAAGGGGCGTCTTTGGCTTTTGACCGGGCCGAATATGGCGGGGAAAAGCACTTTTTTAAGACAGAACGCTTTAATTGCCATTTTAGCGCAGATGGGATCTTTCGTTCCGGCATCATCCGCGCACATAGGCGTCATAGATAAGCTGTTCAGCCGTGTCGGCGCTTCGGATGATTTGGCGCGCGGTCGGTCTACTTTTATGGTGGAAATGATTGAGACTTCTTTGATTTTAAATCAGGCCACCGAACGTTCGTTTGTGATTTTGGATGAAATCGGAAGAGGAACGGCGACATTTGACGGACTTTCCATTGCCTGGGCCGTGGCCGAATATCTTCACAATGTGAACAAGTGTCGGGCTTTGTTTGCGACGCATTATCATGAACTGACCGATTTGTCGGCGACTTTGCCGCATCTGTCCCTTCACGCGATGCGAACAAAACAATGGCACGGAGATGTTGTGTTCTTGCATGAAGTGGCGGACGGAGCCGTGGACCGTTCCTACGGAATTCATGTCGGAAAGCTGGCCGGTTTGCCGGGGTTGGTGATTCGCAGGGCGGAACAGGTGTTGGCAAGGTTGGAAAGCCAATCCGGAAAGTCCAGAAAATCTGAGGCTTTTATTGAGGAGCTTCCCTTGTTTGACAAGATGGTTGAAAAGCTTTACGCTGCCGAACCTTCGGAGGCGGAAAAGGAATTACTTCGGATAAATCCGGACGAATTTTCGCCGAAGGAGGCTTTGGAAGAACTTTATCGTTTGCGGGAAATGGCGCAAAAAAGACGGTCATCCGGAAATGATGCGGGTTCTTAAAAAAAGATGGTTTGTTTTTTATATCGTTATTGGTTTTTAACCGACAAATTAGGGCGGAATTTTTTCCGCCTTGTTTTTTGTTTTCTTATATGTCGGGTCTAAAGGAATTTTCGGCTTTTTTATAACAGTCTTTAAACTTTTTTTATCGGTTGGGAAACATATGTTCTATCAGTGGCCTTTCCGACGTTTTTTATGAAATTGAACTATTTCGCTCCTTTTGATTTTTTTGTTTTTTATCATTGTTTATTTTGTCGCGCTATATCAAAGCATTTTTAATGCTCTTTATGGGATAAAGCGAGGAAGAGGTTTGGTTTTTATACGAGTTCTTCGTTTTTTTATCGGCCAATGAAGAGGAAACACAACAAATATTTCTTTTTTTACACCATAAATATTAAAAGTAGAAAATAAAACTTGATAAAATAAACAAAATTATGTACTTTTTACAAAGATGTTGGGAAAATCCAACATCCGGGCGT
>CASFRQ010000214.1 GCA_949296785.1 uncultured Alphaproteobacteria bacterium | reverse complement strand
TTTTCCGGGGAGAGAGAAGAGATTTTGCGTTTTGGCATCGGTGATGGGTAGGCTGCTTTTTGCCCTAGGTCTTATAATCCGTTTGTGATAAAGTCGCGCGACTGACGGTGTTTTTATTTTTTACTCTTTTTTAAGAGCGAATTTTGTCATTCTTCGCGATTTCCTTTAGAAAAAAGGTCCCATTTTGGTTTTACCGGTATTCGTAACGGAAAAAATTAAAATTACCGACGGACAATCTTCTTCAGGGCGTTTTTATCCTGCCAAGTAAACGATGAGGCCTATGCCGAGGAAAACTCTGTAAACGGCGAAGGGGGCAAAAGAAGCTTTTTTCAGCCATTTCATTAAAAACGAGATAGCCAGGAGGCCGAAGATGAAACTGGTCAGAACACCCCAAGCCAATCCGGCATTTAAAATGACAGCGTCTCCTTTTAAAAAAGTTTTTAATACCATAAACAAACCACCCGCGAAAATAACCGGCATGGACAAAAGCATGGAAAATTCCGCCGCGTCTTTCCTTTTTAATTTTAAAAAACGGCCGGCCGTCATGGTAATTCCGGAGCGGCTGGTTCCTGGAATTAAAGCCAACGCTTGGAAACAGCCGATGACAAAGGCGTTTTTAAAAGTAATATCCCCGATTGTTTTTTCCCCCGGATTGGAAGAATCCGCCACATATAACAAAACACCGAAGAAAATGGAAGTGCAGGCGATAATATACGGGGAGCGCAAAGATTGCTCTATAAAAGAACTGAGCAAACCGCCCGCTGCGACAGCCGGTAATGTTCCGATGATAAGCTTTAAGAGTAAAGTTCGTCCCTCTCCTTTGGAAAACACCCCCTTGATAAGTTTTAAAACGGTCGGAAAGAAATAGGCCACCACCGCCAACAATGTCCCCAGATGCAGGGAAATGTCCACGACGAGTCCTTGGTCCGGCAAACGAAGGATTTTTGAAAATAAGATTAAATGTCCGGATGAACTGACCGGCAAGAACTCTGTCAGGCTTTGGATAACGCTTAAATAAAAAATCTGCCAGTCCATTTGGTTTTCCTTTTTTGCTTCCGGTTTTCAGGCTTTTATAAAACCATGATTTTCTTTTTCTGTCCTTGTTTTTACAAATTTGTTTTGAAGAGGGGATGCCTTTTGTTTATACTTCTTTTATCTTAAAACAAAAAGAAAGAAAAGATGAAAATAAGCCTCTCATCTATAAAAGAAGCTTTTTGGGCGGAATATGAGCGTTTCGTCCTGTGGAGCCCTGTTTTTTTGGGAGCGGGGATTCTTCTTTACTTTCTGCTGCCGTCGGAACCGCCGCTTTGGCCGGCGCCCGCACTGCTGGCTTTTTGCAGCGGCTGTCTTTATTTCTTCTGGCATCATCAGGAAAAAAGAATCTTCTGGACGGCGGGTTTCCTTTTCTGCTTTGGTTTTTGGCTGATACAGGTAAAAGCTCATTCTGTTGCGGCGCCTGTTTTGAAAAAGAGGACTCCTGTCGTTTGGGTGGAGGGGAAAGTTGAATCTGTTCAGATTTTGCTTTCCGCCCAAAAAATTATTTTGTCGTATCCGACAATAGAAGGGATAAAGCCGGAGGACACGCCTTTAAAAGTCCGGGTACGCGTGAATGGTCTTCGGACTCTTGTAAAAACAGGGGACAAAGTGCGTGTGCGGGCAAAATTGATGCCGCCGTCTTTCCCCGCGATGCCCGGAAGCTATCCTTTCTTGAGAAAGTCCTGGTTTGACCAGTTAGGTGGTGTCGGATTCGCTTTGGGTAGATTGGAAATTGTTGAAAAAGCGCCTGTTTCCGCTTTTGAACATGTGCTTGAAGATATTCGGCGGCAAATTACATTCCGTTATAAAAGTTTGATGGACAGGCAGGAGGCTTCTGTTGCTGCGGCGCTTATTGTCGGAGAACAAGGCTCTATCCCGAAAAAGCTGAACCAGGCATACAAAGATATCGGCATTACGCATATTTTGTCCGTTTCGGGATTTCATATGAGTTTGCTGGCCGGTTTTGCCTTTATCGTCTTTCGTTTTTTGTTTTCCTTAAGTTCATGGTTGTCTTTAAGGGTGAATACAAAGAAGTTAAGTATTATCGCCGCTTTGTTGCTTACTTTCGGTTATTTGCTGATTTCAGGGTTGGCTTTGCCGGCGGTAAGGTCTTTTTTGATGTTGTGTGTCGGTTTGCTGGCGGCCTTTTTGGACAGAAGAGTCCTTTCTGTCCGGAATGTGGCTTTTGTCGCGTTTGTTCTGCTTCTTTTTTATCCGGAAGCTTTGATTTCTGCTTCTTTTCAGTTATCATTCGGCGCCGTCCTCATTTTAATCAGCGGCTTTGAGTACGCCATGAAAAAGAAGTGGTTTCGGCGAGACGGCTCTTTTTTCAGTTTTTTGTACAATCTTCTGTTGGGTGTTCTATTGACGAATTTTTTGGCGGGATTTGTGACAATGCCGTATGTGATTTATCATTTTAACAGGATTCCGCTTTACGGGTTGTTGGGGAATTTTTTACTGGGCGGGATTTTTTCTTTCTTTGTTATTCCTCTTTTATTTATCGGTGTGGTGTTAATGCCGTTCGGATGGGATCTTTGGCCGGTTTTACTGGCGGGAAAAGGTTTGGCGTTTTTAAATGAAGCTGCTTTTTTTCTCGCGGATTTCAAAGGAGCGGTTTGGGATGTTCCGGCGCCGACGACGGGCGGAATACTGTTGTTTACTTTGGGTTTTTTATGGGTATGCTTGTTTATGACAAAGTTGCGCTGGGTCGGTGTTATTTTTATGTTTTTGGGGATGGGTACAATCATTTTTAACGAAAAATATGATGTCTATGTTTCGCAGGGAGGTAAGCTGGCCGCCGTTCGTTCGCCGGAGGGACGCCTTTTATTTTCGGACTTGAGGAAGGAGCGCTTTGTCCGTTCCGTCTGGCTGCAAAGGGAAGGGGAGGATTCTTTCTTTATTCGGAAAGAGGATGTTTTTTCTTCATTGAAACCTTATGAAATAAAAGGATTGAAAGTTGCTTTTCAAAAAGAAGACTGTCCGGGGGCGGATATTGCTTTTTTGTTAGACGGTCCGCAGTCCGGGTGTTCTGCTAAAAAGGTTGTTACCCGTGCCGAATCCTGGAAAAAAGGTACTTTTGTGTTAAAAAGAACGCCAAACGGTTATATTTTAAAAAGTTCTGCGGACAGTTTGGGAAACAGACTGTGGAATCCTGTTCGGCAGCAGGAAAGATAGCTTTCTTTTATAGCTAAAAGATTATGTTTTTTTAATGAAAAATGTAAAAGGGGATTGACTTTTTTCTAAAAAAGAGTAATCCTATAAATAAGGGGTATTTGTATGCCAAAAATGGGAAGGGGGCGTCAAAATGATTAAAAAGCTTGAAAAATTCCTTGCTGACAGAGGGGAAATTATCTATAAAGACAATAAAGGTCATGATGTTGTCTGTAAAGTATCGGAAGTTTGCTCCCAATCTTTTGAGGTTGAATACGGGCGTGTGGCGATAAATTTAAGAAAGCAGAAAGATATTTTCTAGTCTCGTTTCCTTATTTTATTTTGTTTTGTCCTATATTTATGTGGGCCGTCTGTTTTGAGGCGGCCCTTTTACATAAAATTAATTTGGAAAAACATTTTTACAGCAAGGGACTAATATCTTGTCGCCTGCCGGATACAAGGTGATTGCAGGAAAAACTTTCATTATGGTTGAATCTGGAAAGAGCTTAATAATCGCTGAACCGGCCGATATTACCCAACAACTGCTCCATAATGCTCAATTCCTTTTCGGCGGTCGGCGTATGTTGCTCGGAGAAAGAAACCTTTTGTCCGTCTTGAAGGGAGAGAGTTTGAATGTCTTTTATTTTTCCGGAATTATCAAAAGAAACGACCAAAACTTTCCTTTCCACGGTTTTTGGCGGCATAAAAGCCGTTCTTTCCTGCATTGCTTTAACATAGACGAAGGAAGGCGGCGCAAAAACCGTTGTCGTCGCGGGTGAACCGAGTATCCGAGCCACCTGTTCATCCGAATGAACCCCCTTTTTCAAAAGGGCAATTCTTTCTTCCGGCGGGTAATCGCCGATCTGCGTTCTGACACACCCGGACAATGAAGTGCAAAAACAGGCAAAGCCTATCCCCAGAATATAAAAAGGCATATATATTTTCATCTTGAGTCTCTCCTTAGTTTTTTATATATAAATGAAAAGAAAAGAAAAAAAAAGAGGATAATAAGGTGAAAATGTCAAAACCTGAATTTTCAAGGATTGTTTTATTAAAAAGTATTCCCGCCGCCGGATTGGATTTTGAGGAGGAAGCGACAGAGGAAGAATGCCGCCGATTGGCGGAACGCTTTAAAATTCCGGCCGTAGTGTCTTTAAAAACCCAAGGAAGAATTTCGGGAAAGAATCCGGTGAAGGTGGAGGGGAGTTTTCAGGCTTCCGTCGTTCAGGTCAGCGCCTTGAGCCTGGAGGAGTTTTCTTCTTTTTTAGATGTGCCGTTTTGTGAGTTTTTTTCAAAGGACGGAGTTGATTTTTCACGGGTAGAAGAATTGGATTCCGCGGATTTAGACGCTTTGAAGGAAGGTGTTCCCGAAAAGTTGGAAAAGGATGAAATAGACATAGGAGAACTTGTGACGCAGCTTTTGGCTTTGGAATTGGATCCATATCCGTGTGCAGAGGGGGAAAAGCTGTCTGATTACTATGCTGCGCCTCAGGCAGACGAAGAAAAAGGAAACAATCCGTTCGCCGTTTTGGAAAAGTTGAAAAAAAATTTGTGAAGGACGATTTGGCCGGTAGTCTTTTTTGTTGTCTATTTTTTAGTATATCCGGCGGAAATTTTGCCGATTTTTGTTGAAATTTAAAAAAAAATCCTTATCATATAATTGTAACAAGCATGTGCGAAAAGGAGGCAATTATGAATCCGGTACAAAAAAGCAATATGTTTGGCCAAGGAGCCAGGCGGGAAGAGCGCCGCCAGATGGCGGAACAGGAACTTCGTTTTATAGAAGAATATAAAAAGGACCTTTTGTCACGCCAGGAAAATGAGGCTTTGTCCCGTGAGGAAGAGGAAAAAATAAAGGAAAATCTTGCTCTTTCTGTGGAGAAATCAAAAGAGTTAAAAAAGGCGTATGACACGGGAATGGATGATTCTTTCTCCGATGTGTTCGGTCGGACCGTCGGGTATGACGAATTGTTTATCGGCGCCGCAATGGACCAATTTAATGAATATTTTGCGGACGGAGATATCAGTCAAGGGGAACTCTCTTCCTTGGTAGGTCATTACCAGTTGGTTTTGCGCGAATATGCCATCGCTTCCGATTTTTTGAATAAGGTTAATGAGATGGGACCTGAATACGCCCACTTGAAGGATTCCGCGCGGCAGCTGGTTTCCAGGTTGAATGTTGCCGTGCGTCAGGCTCGTTGGGTGTCTCAGAAGGCAAAGGCTATTTATCAGGATAAAACTTCCGAATTGGCCGAAGCGACTTTGGACAGAAATGAAAAAGAAAACAAAAAAGGTCCGAAGGGAAAAGGGAAAAGGGGGCGGCCTATTCCGCAATTACAGCTTGATGCGGTCGGTGCTTCCCTGTTGATGAGCTCTATGAGAGAAGTGAAAAAGGAAACGCCTGATTTAAACGGCATGACGGCAAAGCAAAGAGCTCATTTAATTAACGCCATGTCTCCGGAGGAAAGGGAAGCTTCATTTTCCGAGGTAACGGCGATGTTAACCCATATTTACTCTTACCAGGAGGAAAAGGAGATGGAGAACGCGGCGCATGATGTTTTCAAAAAACATGTCCTCGGATTGGGCATGGGAAGGGAGAATGTCGGTTAGACCGTTTTCATGCTTTGGTCCAGCAGACGCTTTCCGTCTTTTCGGCGGGAAGGAGGGGCGGCGGAAAGCCGCCCTTTTTATTTTGAGCAACTTTTATTTTAAGCGGTTTTCATGACTGAAAAGTTTTTTTAATGATGGAAAATATGATAAAAATCCGTTGTTTTAAGATAGGCTTACGCTTGCGTGTCAGGGGATAGTGTTTTTGTAAAGAGCCGGAATTTTGCAGAAAAGATTCAAGTAGATTTTCCGTACCTCAGAGGACTTTTTTTAGAAATTGAATCGTCTTGTTTTTTCTTTTATTTTCCGCTTCTAAGGCAGGACAGCTTTCCGGGGGCGTTTTTAACAGCGGAATTTGTTTTTCTTTTCGTTTCAGACCTGAGAGAATTATTATGTAAGAGCTATAATCCCGTTTTTTTATCAAAGCGGGATGATTTTTTTCAAAGAAAAAATACTTAATGAAAAAAAGAGAAGAGGAGAAATTAAAAAAATGAAAAAAGCCTGAAATTGAGAAAAAAAGCCGTTGACTTTTAATGAGAAAAAAGGTATAAAGGTCTCTCTAAAAGGAAAGTTAATTTAAGAAAGTGGAGAAGAACCATGAAACGTACATATCAGCCAAGCAAACTGGTTCGTGCTCGCCGTCATGGATTTAGAAGCCGTATGGCGACAAAAGGCGGCCGTGCCGTTTTAAGCGCCCGTCGTGCAAAAGGACGCAAAGTGCTTTGCGCTTAAGCCGATGCGGGTTGTTCATCAGCGCATAAAAAAAAGAAGACAGTATGAGTTACTGACAAAGCTCGGGTGGAAGGTAGTCACGCCGGGCTTTGTTTTGTTGGCTGTTGAACAGGCAAAACAAAAGGATAAGTTTCTGACGGATTATCCCCGTGCGGGGTTTACGGTAACAAAAAAAATCGGAAATGCCGTTGTGCGCAATCGTTTGCGTCGTCGGTTAAAGGCTTTGGTTTTTTCTATGTTGAATGCCTGCGGGATGGCAGGAATGGACTATGTTTTTATCGGCCGTGCAGCCGGCGTTGTCAGGGACAGCCGGCTTATGGAACGAGAAATGAAAAAGGCTTTTGCCGAGATAAATGCTCATTTTAAAAGGTTTAAAACATTATCTTTCTCAGCTGGTCCGGTTTCTGGAGAGGGAAAAGAGACTTACCGGACATCTGCCGAAGAACAAGAACTCGGTTCTTCAGTTTTTGAAAAAGAATTGGAGAAACCGCTTTTTTCAAAAAAGTGATTAATCTGAAAAGTTGGATTTTTGGAATTGATATTTTTTGAAACAGTTATCGTTGAAAGTGGTAAAGTTAAAGAATGAGGTTGGATGGCAACCGGGATGAATTACTTTTGAGTGAAGGTTTTTTGGTAAAATTTTATAAAAAAGCCTTAAAGAATCTTTTGACAAAGAAAGTTTTTGTATCTTTTTTATAAAAGAAGGTTTAATTTAAATCAAATCTTGTCTAAAAACTCATGTTGTCGGAAGATTCGGCGCCGGCTTTAAAAAATAAATGAAAATGGGGGATTTTTAATGAATTTGGCGCAGAAAATATGCGTTTTGCTTATCAAAGGGTATCAGGCGACATTTTCAAAAACAATCCGATGTTGCCGGTTTTACCCGACTTGTTCCGAATATGCGCTGCAAGCTATTAAGGCACATGGCGCATTTAGGGGTTGTTTTTTGGCGCTGAAAAGGGTATTAAAGTGTCATCCTTTTCACGAAGGCGGTGTGGACGAGGTTCCTGCCGTCCGGAAGGTAAAGCCAAATGACGGGATATTTAAAACAGGGAATTTGAAATGAAGCCGAATGATGAAGACTCCGAACAAAAAAGCATAATCCTTGCGTTTATTGTTTCTTTATGCCTGGTGATGGGTTTTAATTATTTTTTTGCGGCGCCGACGCCGAAGGAGGCCTCCTATGTGGAAATACCGGCTTCGGAAACGGCGGCGGTCGTTGAAAAAGAGGGGACTGAATCTTCCTTAGATTTGAGGGAAGAAGTCAGGGATATTTTTATTCCTATCCGGACGCAGACTCTTTCCGGGGCGGTTAATTTGAAAGGCGCGCGTATTTCCGAGTTAACGCTTTTAAAATATAATCAGACAGTAAAAAAGGGGAGCCCTCATGTCCAGCTACTGCGTCCCAGCGGTTCCGAACAGGCATATTTCGCCGAATTTGTTTATACCTCCCAACAAGAAGGAAAAAAGGTAAAGCTGCCGTCTGCTTCTTCCATGTGGCAGGTGAAGGGCGGGGCGGCGGTGGCCGAAACGGCTGTTCTGACGGAAAAAGAGCCGCTTGTCCTTGTGTATGACAACGGGGAGGGGTTGGTTTTTGAAAGAACTATCCGCGTTGACGATTTATATATGTTTGCCGTGGAAGATAAAGTCTTCAATAAAACGCAGGAACCGGTGGAGCTTTCTTCGGTAGGAAAAATTATCCGGGTTAATCCGAATTTGGCTCAGGCATCTTCCGTCCATGAAGGTTTTGTCGGTGTTTTAAACGAAAGGTTGGAAGAGGAAAAATACAAATCTGTTTTGGAAAAAACGCAAAAGTTTACTTCAACGGGCGGTTGGCTTGGGTTTTCGGATAAATATTGGCTGACGGCGTTGGCGTATGACCCGACTTTGCCGAAGGTGACAAGCGAATTTACTTACCGCGATGTGGATCGTCGGAATGTGTTTGTCGCTTCCTATGAAACGCCTGCGTTTATTGTTTCCGCCGGCGGGCAGAGAGTTGACAAAGCGCACTTTTTCGCCGGGCCGAAAGAAATAGGTCTGTTGACGCATTATATGGAAACTTTGGATATTGACCGTTTTGATTTGGGTATTGATTTTGGATGGTACTACTTCCTGACCAAACCGTTCCTTTATATTTTGGAATGGATTAACCATTTTGTAGGAAATATGGGCGTCGCGATTTTGATTTTTGCTTTTTTAATCCGTCTTCTTTTGTTTCCGTTGGCCAGCAAATCTTATGAGGGAATGGCGAAAATGCGCAAGTTCCAGCCTAAAATCAAGGCCATTCAGGAACGGTATAAGGATGACAAGGTCCGTATGAATCAAGAGATGATGCAACTGTATCAAAAAGAAAAGGTCAATCCGGCTGCCGGGTGCCTGCCGATGCTGATTCAGATTCCGATTTTCTTTTCTTTATACAAAGTGTTGTCCGTTTCCATTCAAATGAGACAGGCAAAGTTTTTCGGTTGGATTAAGGATTTGTCCGCGCCGGATACCAGTTCCATTTTTACTTTGGGCGGATTACTGGAATGGCCGATTCCGGATTTTCTGAATATCGGTATTTGGCCTTTGTTGATGGGGTTGACGATGCTGTGGCAGCAAAAATTGTCAACGCCGCCGGGCGGGGAAACGGACCAGACAAAGGCTTTAAAATGGATGCCCGTCGTTTTTATGTTTATGTTCGGGCGTGTGGCATCCGGTTTGGTGATTTATTGGACTTGGAGCAATATTTTGTCTATTGCCCAGCAAAAGTACATTATGTATCGTTATGATAAAAAGGAAGCTTTGGCAAAAAAACGCCGCTGAGCGCCGTTGGTTTTCCAATGGTTATCTCAAAAGGAAAAAGGGGAAGGCGGTTTGCCTGCCCCTTTTCATTAAAAGTGAGGCGGAAAGAAGGCTGTATGGTGAAAATCCGACAAAAGGAATATTAAACTTTACCGGTTGAGTGCAGAGGGATTTTTCCAAAGGTTTTTTCTTATAAAATAAGGGAACGCTTGTTTGAGAATATGAATAGAGGAGGAAAAAATGGAGGTAACAAAAAACGAAGTCAGGGAATTTTTTAAAAAAGGAGC
>CASFRQ010000213.1 GCA_949296785.1 uncultured Alphaproteobacteria bacterium | reverse complement strand
GGGCCGAAGAAAGATTTTCAAAATCTCTATCCGATTGCTCTTTTGTTGGCAAAGGCAACGTTTTTTTTGAATTTAAATCCGCCTGTCCCAAAAAATTCGCGCGCGGGGCTTTTTTCGTCCGGCGGAGGCTGGCATGCGTTTTTAAATCCGTTTTTTCGGAAAGGGCTGCGTCTGCTTTTCCTCTTTTGTTGCAGGGAGGGGTCGTTTTTAAAAAAGAGGCGTTGACCTTAAAGTTTTCGCACTCGTTTTTGTCAGGCGCTGCCTTTATCCCCGAGAACTTTTGAAAAACGGCGTTTTTTTCCTTTTTTAAAGGGGAATTTTGAGAGCGCTTCGTTATGAATTTTTTTTCAATCCCTTTCTCCCCTCGGCCGCGGATATCGGCCCTGGTTTTCAGTTCCTTTTCCCCTCTTGTTTCTCTGTTTTCTTTAGAAAAAGAAGCTTTTTCATTCCGTCTTTTTGCCTTTTCAATCAAAGAAGTCTTCCTTGCCGTTTTTTTTCGTGAAAACAAGGGGGAGGCTGTGCCGAAAAAGCCTGAATCGCTTTTTCTTTGCTTCAGGCGGGGCGTTTGTTTATTTTGCCCGGTAAGGGCGGATTTTTGTTTTTCTTTTTTCATCATGTCCGCTATATTAAAGAAAAAAAATAAAAATGCAAAATAAACCGTTATAAAAAGGCGGTTAAAGGACTAAAATGAACGAATTATTGGCGCAAGCTGCGTTGAAAGAAGCGGAAAAAGCCTTCTCGGAAGGGGAAATCCCCGTCGGCGGCGTGGTTTTTGACACGAAAACAGGGGAACTTATCTGCTCTGCCCATAACCAGGTGGAAAAGGATAAAGACCCTTTGGCGCACTGCGAGATGCTTTTGGTCAAAGAGGCATGCCGTTTGAAAAAGAGTAAAAACCTGTCGGGGTGTTCCGTCTATGTGACTTTGGAGCCGTGTTCCATGTGCGCGGCGGCGCTCAGCCTGGCGCGCGTTGACAGGGTGTATTTCGGCGCCTACGACCCGAAATCCGGCGGCGTTGAGCAGGGATGCCGCGTTTTTAATCAGCCGACAATTCATCACAAGCCGGAAGTTTACGGCGGGTTTAAAGAAAAAAAGGCCGCTCGTTTGTTAAAACTTTTTTTTGAAAAGCTGAGGGAAAAAGAAGAATAGGGCGATATTTTTCCTCGGCCCGTCTTGTTGTATAAACGGTTTAAGGTCGGGAGAAAAAACGAAAAAAAGAGAAAAGACAGTTTTTGCTTTTCGCCGAAAGTAAAAAGGGGTAAAAAGAAACAGGCGACAAAGGATAATCGCCGGAAAAGCAATAAAGGGGCGAATTCTCTTTCTTTATAGCGGTGCGGCGGCGGTAAAAACGGTTAAAGAGAAGGTTGGAAAATAAAAGGCAGCGGATAATGAAGGAACAGGGGCGGATGTTTGATTTGAATGAGGTTTTTTCCTCATTAAACCCGGATGAGGAAAAGAGGGGAGCTTCTTCCGTCCCGGATTTCATGCCGGAAAAGGAAGCCTTTCCTTTAAAAGCGGGGCAAGAGCCGGGTCTGCCCGTTTTAACCGTGACGGAGATTTCTTTTTCCTTAAAGGAAGTCGTGGAACAAACATTTTCCCGATTTAAGGTCAGAGGGGAGGTTTCGTCTTTAAAACAAGCGGCCTCCGGCCATATTTATTTTTCTTTGAAGGACACGCAGTCTGTTTTAAACGCCATTGTTTGGCGGGGGGGCGCTTCCAGAGCCTCCCGTTTTCTTCAGGAAGGGCTGGAAGTTGTCTGTACCGGGCATATGTCCACTTTCCCCGGGCGTTCCAATTATCAAATGATTGTGGAAGAAGTGGAACCCGCCGGAGAGGGGGCTCTTTTAAAACAGTTGGAGGATTTAAAGAAAAAGCTGGCCGCGGAAGGATTGTTTGACGCCTCTCGTAAAAAGCCGATTCCTTTTTTACCGGAAGTCATCGGGGTTGTCACTTCCCCGACCGGAGCGGTCATTCGGGATATTATGCACCGTTTGCGCGACAGGTTTCCCAGATATGTTCTTCTTTATCCCGTTTTGGTTCAGGGGGAAGGGGCCGCAAGGCAGATTGCCCGAGCGATAGAGGCTTTTAACGAACTGCCGGCGGCGGGGAAAAAAGTTTCCTTGCCCGACGGAAAACAAGAGGTTATTCCGAAGCCGTCCGTTTTGATTGTGGCGCGCGGCGGCGGTTCTTTGGAGGATTTATGGTGCTTTAATGAAGAATGTGTCGTTCGGGCGGCGGCCGCTTCCGAAATTCCGATTATTTCCGCGGTCGGGCATGAAACGGATACGACTTTGATTGACTATGCCGCCTCTTTAAGGGCGCCGACGCCGACTGGCGGGGCGGAAAAAGCGGTTCCGGTAAGGGCGGAATTGGCCGGTATGCTGGACCAGCTGCGCTTGCGGTTAAACGATTCCGTTCGCCGCTATTTCGGGGAAAAAGAAGTGCTCATGACTTCCTTGTCCCGAGGGTTGCCCAACTTGTCCGACATCGTCCATTTGGCGGAACAAAGGGTGGATGAAAAAGAGGAACGTCTGCGCCAGGTGTTTAAGTCGTTTTTACAAATGAAAGAGGCGAAGCTGGAATTATCTTCCCGCCTTCTGAATACGGTTTCTTACGAAAGGATTTTGGAAAAAGGATTTGCTTTGGTAACGGGGGAGCGGGGCGAAGCTTTGAGTTCCGCGCTTCGCGCCGAGACAGAAAAGGTCCTTTTTTTAAGGTTTAAAGACGGTTCCGTCCGCGCTGTGCCACAAAAAGAAGAGGGAGAGGGGGCTTCTGCGCCTCTTGACAGTGTCTCGGAAAACGGGCGCAAAGCGGATAATAGGCGAAAAAAGGCGGAAGAAATTAAAAAAACGGTTTCCTCTTTTGAAAAAGAACAAAAAGACTTGAAAAAATCGGCGCAAGAGGCGGAAAAGCCTCTTTCGGAGGAAAAAACAAAAGAAGAAAAGCGGATTGTTCCGGATTCTTTAACGGATTTGTCCGGTTTGATGCGGGAGGAAAAAGAGGTCCCCGCCCCTTGTCCTCTCCAAAACAAAGATTCCCAGGACAAAGAAACGGAATTATATTTGGGCGAAGAAACTGTAAAGAGGAACGATGCCTTTCAAAATCAATCCTCAAAATCGGGAAAAAGAAATTCTTCAAAGAAAAAAGAATCGGGTTCCGCGGAAAAAGACAAACCGGTGCAGGGGAGTTTGTTTGAATGAAAAAGTTTATGTCGAGCGCTTTTGGGTTGTTGTGTGCTTTGGGAATATGTTTTTTCCCTGGCGAGGGAAGGGCTTTTTCCCTTTCTTCCGTTCCTCGGCAGGGCGATTTGGTTTACGGAACTTTATTTCCGGGGGAACGCTTGTTTTTAAATGAGGAGGAAATCAAGTCCTCTCCTGACGGGCGGTTTGTTTTCGCTTTGCCATATGACGCGCCGGAGGAAGCGCGTTTTGTTGTCCGTCTGAAAAAAAGGGAGATTTCCGTATTTGTCCCCGTTGAAAAAAGACAATGGAAAAAGGAAGAGGTTTCTAACTTGCCTCGTGAAAAAGTGTCCTATTCCGATGAAGTTAAAGAAAGGATAGAGAAAGAAAACCTCGCTGTCCGCCGGGCCCGGGCCGAAAGCACGGAAGATTTTTTCCCCGTTTGTTTTTCCATGCCGGTAACGGGGCGGATTTCAAGCGAATTTGCCTCTATGCGCACTTTAAACGGACAGGTAACGCAAATGCACAGCGGAACGGATATCGCGGCGAAAGAGGGAACACCCATTGAAGCGCCTGCTGACGGGATTGTCAAATTTACCGGGAAGGATTTTTTCCTTACCGGCAACACGGTGCTTCTTGATCACGGGTACGGCGTTTTTTCCAGCTATAGCCATTTGTCCGAAATCGGTGTTCAAGAAGGGCAGTTGTTGAAAAAAGGAGAAGTTTTGGGAAAAGTCGGCGCTACCGGGCGCGTCACGGGGCCTCATCTTCATTGGGTTGTTTTATGGAAGGAAAAAAGAGTGGACCCTTTGAGTGTCGTTGAAACTTCTTCTGCTCTGTGCCTGGAAGAGTAGTCTGTTTTACTTTTTTATTTGTTTTATCTCTTTCCGGCGCAGGTAAAGGCTTCCTTATAAGAAGCATCTTTGAAGCCCTTTTTTATTTCATTTTTTCAAACTTTTAGTATATTCACCGTGTTTTAACGAAAAGGCGTCCGGTTTATTTTTTATTTTCGGAAAACCGGAGAAATTATACCATATTTTATAAAAAGCTGTTTCCTCTGAAATTTTCAGAAGTTCGTCAATGGGATAGATTTCAATTACGCTTAAAATTTCTTCTTTTCCGGTTCATCGTGTAAAATCTCAAAAGATTTGTTTCCGCGGGCGTATTCTTGACTTAATCTGTCCGCGAGGTTATCGGGCAAATTCTTCAGAGACACATTTCTGCCGGGTGAACTTTAATAAAAGAGAATTTTTTGGATTTTCCATATTTTAATTGCGTCTTCTCTTTTTCTAACAAAGGGATGATTTTGCCATTACCGGAAAATTTCCGGCAGAGAAGAGAGGGCATTTTTCATAGGGAATCGACTGGTGGAAAATTACTTCTTTGGTACTTTTAGTACAGGATGCTTTCGTTTTATATCGGTATTTTAACTGTGATTATAATATTGATTTTAAAGAGTTTTATTTAGATTTTTCTTGAAAATTATCCTTCTTGATTTTCAAAAACAGACAAAAAACTTTTCTTGTCAGGCAAAAAATTATTATTACAAAATCTGTTTTTCAAAAAAACAAAAATATTACTTTTTTGAATTT
>CASFRQ010000212.1 GCA_949296785.1 uncultured Alphaproteobacteria bacterium | reverse complement strand
TGCTTTATAATGACAGATTACTACTTTCCGCTCGCCTCGGGCGGATTTTGCCTTTGTATAGGGTGATTTTTTATTAAAGAGATTCTAATGAAACAGAAAAGTTAATGTAAGTCGTATAGTTCTGCAATGGCAGCCAAACGGCAGAAAAGCTTTTCAGTTAAAAGGGCCGAGGGTTTTTGAAGAGGTTTTTCTTCTTTTTCCCCGGTAAATTCTTTTAAGAGCAGAGGGGCAAACCTGCGGCAAAAAGCGGTGAGGAAGGCTTCTTTCGTTTCAACAAAGAGCCTCTTTTCCCCCTCGGCAAAAGAAGAAAATAAGGGAATTTTATCTTTCCCCCGGCGCGTCGTTTTCCCTAAAAGAGTTGGTCTGTCGGGGGCGGAGAAAGAAGAATAAATCGGAGCGGTTTTCTTATTTTTTTCTTCTGAATTTTCCCGGACCGATGCCGGAATCCGGTAACCGATAAGGAAAAGCAGTTCTTCCTCTGTTTTTTGCAAATAGTCCGGGTTTGAAGGCGTTTTCGCCTCCGTCCACAGACCGATGCCGTTTTGTGCAAATAGAGCCCAGGGGAATTCTTCCCCGGGGTCTTTTTTTCTTAAAGGGGCTATATCCGAATGTGCTACAACATATGCGGGATTTATAAAAGGGTGTCTTTTTAAAATTTCTTTTGAAAGTTCAATGCCGCTTTGTATCTGAACCGGAGAGAAGCCTTTGCCTCCCGTATTTTGAAATTCTATACCAATTGAAAAGGAGTTAAGGTCTTTGCCGAATTCTCGCCAAGCTGAAATACCGGCATGCCAGGCTCGTTTGCTTTCATCCACTAAGGCGTATACCGCCCCGTTGCCGTCAATCAAGTAATGGGCGCTGACCCCCGGTTCTTTGGCGGTTAAAATAAAAAGGCTTTCTTCAATATCCCGTGTCTCCATGGAGTGGAAGGCCAACAGTCGGACGACATCTTGTTTTTTTCGTTGGGAGGAAGGCAGTTCATACCGCCGCGTAGAATTTTTTTCTTCCGAGGGTTGGAAAGATTCTTTTACATCCTGTTTTCTTGTAACGGAAGCTTCTTTTTTTCGCGACAAGACGGGAGAGATATCCTCTTTTTTCTTTTCTTCCCCTTCTTTTTGCCGGGAGAAAGTACAAGAAGCGGAGTCTTCCTCTTTCTTCTTTTTATTGTTTATTTTATGGATTTTTTCCACAGACGGTATGGAGAAAGAAGAAGCGTCCCATTCGGGAAAGGAACGTTCCTTCGCCGAAAGAAGCGTTGTTTCAACAGCCGCGCGCTCATTAAAATTATCGGACGGAAAAGAAATGATTTTCATACAGCTCCCCGCATAAAGCAATGGCATAAAGCGATGGACAAAGCGTCGGACGAATCGGCGGGAATATTGTCCGGCACGGTCGGTAACAGTTTTCTGACCATCATATCTACCTGGTTTTTATCTGCGTGTCCCGCGCCGACAACCATTTTTTTTATCTGATTGGGTGTGTACTCCGACACGGAAATATGTCGCATGGCCGGTGCCAGAAGGGCGACCCCTCTCGCCTGTCCCAATTTTAAAGTTGAGTTGGGGTTTTTATTAACGAAAGTTTCCTCAATCGCCGCTTCCTGCGGATGAAAAGTGTCAATAACCCGAACAAGGCTTTCATAGATTTCTGCCAGTCTCTCAGCTAAAGCCAAAGACGAGTCGGCGTTAATCAATCCGGCGCTGACAAAAACAAGGCGGGACTGGTCCTTTTGAACCAAGCCCCACCCCGTATGACGCAATCCCGGATCTATCCCGAGGATAAGCATTATTCTTCTTCCAATTTTGCCAGAACTTCCGGCGCAATCTGTGCATTATGGAAGACGCGCTGCACATCCTCCTCATCGTTTAAAGCGTCAATGAAGTCCAAAAGGGATTTGGCCTTATCCACATCGGTCACTTCTACGGTTACGACCGGTTTCCATTCCAACCGGGCGGCGTTCGGCGTACCGAATTTTGCCTCCAAAGCGTCGCGTACCTGCGCCAAATCTTCGGTCGCGCAAGTGATTTCGTGCGTTTGGTCATCGGATTCTATATCCGAAGCGCCGGCTTCAATCGCTTGTTCAAACATTTCATCGGCGGAAGCGACCGAGGCCGGGTATTCAATATATCCGACCCGTTCAAAGTTAAAAGCGACGGAATTTGTTTCACCCAGGTTTCCCCCTCTTTTCCCGAACAAAGACCGCAAAACCGGCGCCGTACGGTTACGATTGTCAGTGGATGCCTCCACGATAACGGCGATGTTGCCGGGGGCAAAACCTTCATAGCGGACTTCTTCATAAACCGTTCCGTCATCATTGGAGGAACCCTTTTTAATTGCCCGTTCAATGTTGTCTTTCGGCATATTTTCGGCTCTGGCCGCCTGAATGGCCGTTCTTAAGCGAGGGTTGGACGCCGGATCCGGCAAACCGGATTTCGCCGCAATGGTAATTTCTTTAGCCAGCTTGGAAAAAACGCGGGCGCGCAGCTGATCCTGAGCCCCTTTACGATGCATAATGTTTTTAAATTGGGAATGTCCTGACATTTTTTTATCCTTCTTATTTTGTCTTTTTTTTATTTAATGCAGCTTATTTAACACACTTTAAAAGATTCTTCAAGATATCCTCCCGCCCGAACGGGAAATATTTTTACGGCCTTGCCCGTTGCGTCGTCCGTTTCGCAGAAAACGGCGCAGAGGGTTGCTTTGTCATTCGCCGGTTGCAAAGGAGAAGATTTTTTGTCGGGTAAAAAGCGGCTGAGCGCCGTTTCAGGCGTCATACCGATGACGGAACGATAGGTGCCGCACATGCCGACATCCGTGATGAAACCCGTCCCGTTCGGCAGGATTTGGGCATCAGCCGTCGGAATATGAGTGTGCGTTCCGGCCACCAAAGAAGCCCTGCCGTCACAGTAAAAACCGGTGGCGACTTTTTCACTGGTCGCTTCACAGTGAATATCCACGAACACCGCTTGGATATTGTCGCCGATACGATATTGAGCCAAAAGGCCGCTTAAAGTTTCAAAAGGATTCAGTGCGGCGTGCATATAAAGCGTCCCGAGCACTTGCATCACGGCGATTTTTCGCCCGTCGGCAAGAGTAAAGACCTTTACGCCTTTCCCGGGCGTTCCTTCCGGATAATTGGCGGGGCGGATAATATCGTTTTCTTCCTGTAAAAAAGGAATAATTTCCTTTTTATCAAAAGTATGATTGCCCAAAGTGACGGCATCGGCGCCGGCGTTTTTGATTTCCTGGTATATTTTAGGTGTCAGGCCGAAACCATGCGCCGCATTTTCCCCGTTGACAATGACAAAATCAAGGTTCAGGGCCTTTCTAAGTTCCGGCAGTTTTTCCGCGATGACCCTTCTGCCCGGCCGACCGACCACATCGCCGCAGTACAGTATTCTCATTTTATTTTTCCCGCTGCTTTATTTATTTCAAGCAGAAATATTTATTTTTTTCCATTTAAAAATCATCCTTTTCATTTGAGAAAAGGGTGATTTTTGAGCGAGGGTACCTTCATGGCCGTCTTCTTGAAAACGCATCAACTGCGAACCCTTTTTGTACAGGGCGGAGGTCATATGGCCAGCCCACGGGTCAGGCCAGGGACAACCCCCTTAATTTATAAGACATCGGTTCCGAGACTTGCGTAAAAAAAACGAACCGGAAAGTTGCCCTCATCTTCAGATTACTCTTTTTTCAACATTTCAGCAAGAGCTGTTATTCGTTTTGTTAAATTTTCTATGGTTTTAAGACAATTATCTTCGTTTAACTGATAAAGGGAAGCTTGCTTTTTCCTTTCTTCCTCCTGTTTCAGGCGCAGGGCGTTTTCCGATTCCAAAGATTCTTTCAGATGTTCCAATTCGCGTTGGAGTTCTTGCTTTTCCGATTCGGCTCTTTCATACGCTTGCTTGAAAGCGGCACCGGATTGTTGTCCGGCCTGTTTGAGGCGGGAGATTTCCTCTTCCAGAGCGAGTCGCTTTTTTTCACCGCTCTGTCCTTCCTGCAAAGCAAGAACGGCCAACATCAGAAGAAGCTGGTTTTCCTGAATAAAACCGATGTTTTTTAAAAGCTGTCCCGCTTTTTCATCCAGAGTTTGCCCAAGACGCGCCAAAACCTCTTCCTGGCCCGGCGCGCAGGAAAGCTTGTAATGTCGGTCGGCAATTGAAAGCGTTACGACAGCCATTTGTTACTTCCCCTCTTCATTTTCGTTTGTTTGGATTCTTTTTACTTCATCATTCCGCGGATTTTCCGGATTGTCAGGAAGAATAAAAGTTGTGGCCGAAACGCTTCCTCTTTCGGGAGTTTCTCTTTGCGTATTCTCTGTTTGCTCATCCTCTGTCTTTTTTCCTTTTTTAGAGGAAGTTTGGGCGGGAGAAATAAGGTTGACGGCTTGTATCAGCTTTTCTCTGGCGGTTTTGACAGCGCTTTTTAATTCCTTGACTTCCGCCTTGCGTCGCTTTTGGAGCAACAGGGCGGCTTCCTCCAGCTCTTCAACGCTTTTTTCAAGTTGTTTCAATGTTTCTTCCAATGACATTTTATTCCGCCGGGGTTAAATTACTTTTATAGAGGTTTATAATGACTTGATTCTCAGATGGCTTCAAGAGAAATTTTTTTCCTCGGCAAACTGTCTGAAAATTCTTCCGTTTCTTTTTTATAAAAAAGCTTTCGTAAGGTATGGCTTCGGGAACATCGGACTGTTTTAATAGAATCCTATAAAAGGCTGTCCTCTACGATTTTTAGGTTTAAGGCGGGCTTGTTTCTTCTGGGAACAGAAAACAACGGGAACCGGGTAAGGGGGGGTGTCGGTTTCTGAAGGATTTTGAGGAATCGGAAGGGAGGTATTATTTGATTTTTTCTCCCAAATCAGGATTGAAAAAGGCAAAAAGTATTTTCGGAGTTTTTTTGCGGCTTTGCCTTTTTTATGTTTTTAACGATATTCATTGCCACGTGTTGGGGAATCGCAAGTATTTTCAGCTCCGTTGTTTTTAATGCTGCCATCTCTCAAGTCGTTTAAATCTGTCTTCTGGCTTTAAAGGCAGTTTGGATTGTTCCTTCATCCAGATAATCCAATTCGCCGCCGACAGGCACGCCATGCGCCAAAGTGGACAGCTTCGCCGGCGTCTGTTTTAATATTTCCGCCAGGTAATGCAGAGTCGTTTGCCCGTCTACCGTTAAAGGCAGTGCCAAAATAACCTCTTCAATTCCCCCTTTATTGATTTTTTCAACAAGAGAATTGATTTTCAAATCCTCCGGTCCGATACCGTCCAGCGCGGACAAAAGCCCGCCCAGGACGAAATACTGCCCCTTGTAAATTCTTGTCCGCTCCAAAGCCCATATATCCGCCACCTGAGGGACGACACAAACAATATTTTTCTGCCGGCGTTCGTCTCGGCATAAATGACAGGGGGACTGTGTGTCCAAATTACCACATATAGGGCAGGGGACAACCTGTTCGTCTACTTGCCTCATTAAATCCAACAGCGGTTCCAGATGGGACTGCTTTTTATTTAAAAGAAAAAGGACCATTCTGGCCGCCGAACGGGGGCCCAGCCCCGGCAGGCGGGATAAAAATTGAATAAGGGATTCTATCGGTGTGTTTTCCATAAAAAATTCTTCTGTGTTTTAATTCTTTTTCATCTGCGTTTTATTGTTTACTTGATTAAGAGTCATCCTCATCCCCTCCGGCAAAAGAAGCGGTAGCGTGCGAAGAAACATACATGTCTTCTTCGGAAGATTCGGCTTCAACGCTTTCCTCGGATTCCCGGGGTTTGATGTTGTCAATTTGCGTTCCCGCAAAAGAGGACAGGACGGCTCTGACTATTTCATTTTGAGCCAAAGATTCCTTTAAATCGCTTTCTTTTTGCTTTTTTTGTTCTTTTAAAGTACTGCCGGCGCGGGCGACGGTGTTTTCCTTAAAAGTCCAGGAAATTCCCGTTTTTTGTTCCAAAAAGCTTTTTAACGACGGAATAAAGGAATGGTCGGCCTCTCCCGTCAGCTGATATTCCAAAACACCTTGAGAAAGACGGACAAGGCGGATATGTGCCTCCACTCGGAAAGCCAGCATCATCTGCCCGTTTTTTCTTAAAAAATCAGCCATTTCGGCCAAGGAAGAAAAAGACCCGGAAGCTGTTTCCCCTTTCCCTGTGTTTCTCCCCGCATCCGTGCCTGAAGCAGAGGCATTCGCCTGTTCTGAAAAAGCGGCGGAAGAAGAACTTGAAGGGGCTGCTTCTTTTCCTTTCTCCTTTAAAAACTGTGGCGGCAAGGAGGAATGGATGTTTTCTCCGGCATTTAAGTCCTTTTTAAAAGAGGATGTCTGTTCCGATTCTGTTTTGCTGGAAGCGGCTTTTGCAGAAGAAAAAACATCGGTCGCCGAGTTTGGGACAGGTTGTTCGTTACCTGCGGTCATCGGTCGCCCATTTTCTCGCGGTTCCATTTTCCCCCCGGTCGGCAGCCCGTTCCCCGGAAACACGGTTCTTCCGTCGCCTGAAACTTCCTTTCCGGTTACGGAATAACCTTCTGCAGGCGTCATTTTCCCGTTGCCGGAAATGTTTTTCCCGTTCGTCCTTTCTGAAGAAGCGTCTTCATTTATCAGAGATTTTTTTTTTATCTCTTCCACCAGAGAAGAGACGGAAGGCAGCCCGGAAGCATAGCCGATTCGGATAAACAACATTTCCACTGTTTTCAGGGGTGAAAACGAGTTTTTAAGTTCCGACAACCCTTTGAGAAGCATTTGCCAAACCTGTGTCAGCGCTCCCATCGGCAGACTTTGTGCCATTTGAAGCCCCTTATTTTTTTCCAGGTCGGAAAGGGACGGGTCGGCAGCCAATTCCGGCGCGATTTTGACACGGGTCAGCCAATGGGTTAAAGAAAGTAAATCTTGAACCAAGGTCGTAGGATCCGCTCCGAGGGCATATTGTTCGCTTAATAAATCAAGGGAATTTGAAATCTCCCCTTTCATTAAACTGTCAAAAAGGTCAAACAAACTGCCTCTGTCCGCCAAACCTATCATGGAACGCACCTGTTCGGCGGTAACCGTTCCTTCATTGTCCGCGTGCGCCAAAGCCTGGTCTAAAAGAGACAAACCGTCGCGTACGGAACCATCCGCCGCCCGAGCGATGAGTTTTAAAGCTTCCGGTTCAGCCTTTCTGTTTTCCTTTTGTAAAATTGTTTCAAAGTAAGAGGAAAGGACATCCGGCTCAATCCGGCGCAGGTCAAACCGCTGACAACGAGAAAGGACCGTAATGGGAACTTTCCTGATTTCCGTCGTGGCAAAGATGAATTTAACGCGTTCGGGCGGCTCTTCCAATGTTTTTAAAAGAGCATTAAAAGCCGCTTTGGACAACATATGCACTTCGTCAATGATATAAATTTTGTAACGGGCGGAAATAGGGTTGTAACGGGCTCCCTCAATAATCTCCCGGACATTGTCCACGCCGGTATTGCTGGCCGCGTCTATTTCAATGACATCCATGTCGCTGTCGGCGGCGATTTCCAAACAGTGCTTGCACTTACCGCAAGGGGTGATCGTCATGCCGCCTTTACCGTCGGGACCTACACAGTTTAAAGCCTTGGCAATCAACCGGGCGGAGGTTGTTTTCCCCGTTCCCCGGATACCGGTCAGGATATATGCCTGCGCCAGACGGTTGGTCTCAATCGCGTTGGACAAAGTTCTGACAAGCGTTTCCTGTCCGATAAGATCGTCAAAGGTTTTGGGGCGATATTTACGAGCCAGAACCTGGTAAGCCTTTGGTTTTTCCTGTTTTTCCACAGTTAAAGAGCTCTCTTCTTTTAAGGTTGATAATGATGCCATTCCCTGAGTTTGAGGTTCCTCTGTCGGTTGTTCATCGGCCAGGGAAATATTTTCTGACGGTATCGGCTCAATTTTTTCGGTTTGGCCGGAAACAGACGAAGGGACTGTTATTTCCTTATCGGTTTTTCCGGTTTCTTTTTCATCCGGCATATTTTCTGTATCTGTTGTTTTTATTGCTTTTTTAGGAGTCGGTTGTCCGCCGGCCGGAGAAATGCTTTCCTCCGGTGTCGTTCCAACCTTTTCGGTTTGGTCTGAGACAGATGATTCCTCTGCTGCCCGTTTATTCTCCGCCTGCTGAGTATCTGCTTGTTTCTCCATCGTTTGCTCTTTTGGCAATGAGGCAGATGTCAAGCGTTCCGTCGTTTGGTTATCCGTTTTTTGAAGTGTTTCGGCCTGAAGAATCGGCTGCTCTTCCTTCGGGTCGCTTTTTGGGGTTCCTTTATCTTCACCTTCATCAACACTGATTGGACCGACGGGAGTGTTTTCTCTTTTATTTTGCGTTATATCGGTTTGAAATAAAGAATCTTCCGATATATTCTCAGATGGAAAGGCATTTTCTCTTGTTTGGAAAACTTCAGCCTGTTTTTCCGCTTGCAGATTCGGGAGGTTCTCTTCTTTTTCAGCAAGCTCGGCGGCTGTCGGTGTAGGTTGCGTTAATTTTTCGCCGTTTTCTTTCTTTGTTTTGTTTCTTTTTACAGATTCTGCGCTTTTTCTCGAGTCGGAAAAAATGTCGGATACGAGGTCTTTTTCGTCGGAAAATCCGGCTTTCTTTCCAAAACCTGCGGCATCGGCCGTTTCCGTTGCTTCAACCATTTCAATTGCTCCGGCAGTTTCGGTTGCTTTGGTTGTTTCTTTCGTTTCGGAATTGTTTTTCTGTTTTTTTTCAGCTGCTTCGGCCGTTAGTTCTTTTTTCGCCGATTCTTCCGCTGGCTTTTCCGTCGATTCTTCATTTATTTTTTCCGCTGGCTCTTTTTCTGATTCATCAACCGGCTCTTGCGTTGTTTTTCTCTTTTTTTTGCTTTTTTTTAAGGCTGTTGCTTTGTTT